>JBBQCZ010000208.1:0-5739 GCA_038319215.1 Bacteroidales bacterium
AGTAAGGATGCGTATATTCATGAAAAGAGTCTCGGAGGAAATTGAGCAAATTGGAATGGACTCGATTTGGATTGTTAGCATTGTATCTGTTTTTATGGGTGCAGTTTTAACCTTACAAGTTGCAATTAATTTTGAAGCTCCATACATACCAAAATATCTAATTGGCTTAAGCGCAAGGGATACAATGATTTTAGAGTTTTCATCAACGATAATTTGCTTAATTCTAGCAGGAAAAGTAGGCTCTAACATCGCATCTGAAATTGGAACAATGAGAATCACAGAACAAATTGATGCTTTGGAGATTATGGGTATCAATTCTGCAAACTACTTAATTTTACCAAAAATAATCGCTGCGGTAATCAGTTTTCCAGTCTTAAACTTATTAAGTACAATTCTAGGTATTGCCGGAGGATACCTTGTTGCCGCTGCCACAGATGTTGTTAGTATTTATGACTACGTATATGGGCTAAACTACTTATTTGTCCCTTTTTATGTCACATATTCGTTAATTAAAATATGTGTATTCTCTGTTATCATTACTTCAGTTTCTTCGTTTCAAGGTTATTATACTTCTGGTGGAGCACTTGAAGTAGGTAAAAGCAGCACTAGAGCCGTTGTTTATAGCATAATCCTTATTTTGCTTTTTAATTTAATATTAACTCAATTATTATTGACATGATAGAAGTTAAAAATGTAAACAAAAGCTTTGGTAATAATCATGTTCTGAAAGACATTTGTGCAACATTTTTACCAGGAAATGTAAATCTCATTATTGGTAGAAGTGGGTCTGGTAAAACAGTGCTATTAAAATCTATTATAGGATTGCACATTCCTGAAACAGGTGATATATTCTTCGATGGACGTGAATTTATTCGCGCTAACATTAAATTTAAAAGAGAAATCCGTCAAGAAATTGGAATGGTTTTTCAGGGTGGAGCACTTTTTACTTCACAAACAGTAGAAGAAAATGTAATGTTCCCTTTAAATTTATTCACCAATTGGACCAAAGAAGAGAAACTAAAAAGAGTAAACTTTTGCTTAGAACGTGTTAATATTAATTCAGCTAACCACCTGTTTCCCTCCGAAATAAGTGGAGGAATGCAAAAAAGAGTTTCTATTGCCAGAGCAATTGCATTAAATCCAAAGTATTTGTTTTGCGACGAACCAAACTCTGGCCTCGACCCACAAACGGCTATTCTTATCGACCAATTAATAAAAGAGATAACTGTAGAATATAATATCACAACTATCGTTAATACCCACGACATGAATTCAGTAATGGAAGTTGGCGACAGTATTAATTATATTTTTAAAGGACAAAACTGGTGGCAAGGCAGCCGTGAGGATATTTTTAACACAGATAACATCGAGCTTAATGAATTCGTTTTTGCATCAGAATTATGTAAAAAGATAAAAAAAATGAATTAAAAATTGAATCTTTTACAATACGATAATGACAAATTCCAATTATATTATTCTAATACTGACCGTAGCGCTAGTGTGTTTATTAACTTCTTGTATGTCTGAGCCTAAATATGAAACTTCGGAGGGGGAAAACCTTATTCCGTCTGATTCCTTAGAACTTATGATTTATGATGTGCACTTAGCAGATGCAATAATTACTTCTAAAATTATGAAAACTAAAGATAATGAATTATCAGATTCATTAATTTATTTAAGTGTTTTTGAAAAGCATCACTATACCCGTCAACAATTTGAACAAACGATACTGTATTATTCTCATAACCATTTAGACTCATTAAACAATATTTACGAAAGAGTTATTAAGAGATTTAGTGTCGAACAAGGTAATATTTACAAGTAAAAATGCGACACTTTGCAGCAAATTACATTTTTGATGGAGCAAAACTAATTAAGAACTCTTTAATTTCGGTTAATGATGCTGGTGAGATTTGTTACATTGGCAAAGAAAACGAGGGGTTAACAGAAAGACCTTTCATGATTTTCTACAATGGAATTATTTGCCCAGGTATGGTTAATGCCCATTGCCATCTTGAGTTATCAGACTTTGAAAAAAAAGACGAAGCCGGCAAAGGGATGACTCACTTTATAAAATCTATTATCTCTAGACGAAATTCCAGCATAGATTTATGCAAACTTAGAAATTATGATTCTATAATGTTTGAGAAAGGGATAAACCTCGTCGGCGATATTGTCAATACAAACAAAACAATTGAAATAAAAGTAAACTCCAAAATTATCTATCATAATTTTATTGAAGTTAGCGGAATAAAAATCAGCGAAGCCGATAATAAAAGCAGGCAAGCAGAACAACTTCAATTAGAATTTACCAAGTCAGAGCTAAAAACTTCAATAATAGCACATTCTTTTTATTCTATATCACCAAAATTATTGGATTATGTAATTGATAAAGCGAATAATAACATTACAAGCATCCACTTTTTAGAATCTGTTGAAGAATTAGAATTCTTTGAACAAAAGGAAAACCCACTACGTTCATTTATAGCTAGCATCGATTCCGAAATTGAGCCAATCGCCAATAGTATTGAAACCCTTTATTCTTTGCCAGCAAAATTTAATAATTCTATATCAACGATTTTGGTTCACTGTACCGAACTCAAACTCGAATATCTTAAGTCTGAAAATAAATACTATTATTGTTTGTGCCCAGCATCAAACCAATTTTTGCATAACCAATTGCCGCATAAAGAACTAATATACAACAACTTAGACTATATTGTAATTGGCACCGACTCGCTCGCTTCAAACTCTAGTTTAGATATTTTAAAAGAATTGCAAATTTTAGAAGAAACATATTCAAACTTGAACATAACTGATTTACTGAAATTCGCCACCAAAAATGGAGCAGAAGCATTACAAAAAAGTAACTTTGGACAATTTGCTGAAGGCAACAAACCAGGAATAATACTAGTAGAAAATTGCGACTTATTGAATCTTAAGCTTACACACAGCAGTCGAATAAAGAGAATAATTTAAAACACAAGAAAATTAGCGTATTGGGTGAAAGCAAAAACATACTAATTAGCCCACTAAACTGGGGTTTGGGACATGCGAGTCGTATTATTCCAATAATCGACTATTGTTTAAACTCAGGTAAAACTATAATTCTTGGAGGTAATGGAGACGCAATAAGTCTATTAAAGAAAAAATACCCAGAGCTAAAATGTGTATATATTCCCGCTCCCGCAATGCATTATGGAAAAAAAAGAGCAATGGGAATAAGTTTTTATTTCCGAATTTTCCTAATGATAGCAAACTTGATAAGAGAAAGATTTATCACTGCTAGGATAATACAGAAATACGATATCGACACCATAATATCCGACAATAGACCTGGAATTTACAGTCGAAAAGTAAAATCAATTTATATAACACACCAAGTAAATATATTTTGCTCACCAAATGGCGGATTCTTTTCTAAATTATACACAAATATTCATAAAAGGATTATAAGTAAATATAATTTTTGCTGGGTTCCTGACCTTGATCAAGAAAATAATATATCGGGTAAACTTTCAAAAAACGACTACAAACCGAGCTTACATTATGTTGGTCCATTGTCCAGATTTTCAACAATAAAGTCGATTACCTGCAAAAATACAAAATTCAATATCGTTTGTATTGTTTCAGGCCCAGAACCCCAAAGAGAGATTTTTGAACAAATATTAATTAGGAAATTTAAAAATAGCACAAATAAAACTCTAATAATCAGAGGTTTACCAGATTCAAAAGAGAAACTTAAATCAATTGGAAATCTTAGTTTTGAAAACCATTGTAACGACGCCGATTTTTTACATTATTTAAATACTGCGGAAATAATTGTATGCCGTAGTGGGTACAGTTCTGTTCTTGATTTAATAATTACCGGAAATAATGCAATTTTAGTCTCTACTCCAGGCCAACCAGAACAAGAGTATCTTGCAAAGTATCTAAACAGAAAACATGGATTCAATAGCATTGAACAATCTGAAATTTGTGACTATAATTTTGAAAACTTACATCGACAGAGATCATCAAAACAGATTTATAAAGATGATACATTGAAAAATATATTAGATTTGCAATTATGAAAGTTTGCGGTTTTACATTTATCAGAAACGCTGTAAAGTATGACTATCCGGTTGAAGAAGCAATAAAATCTATTCTTCCGATATGTGATTCTTTTGTTGTTGCCGTTGGTAATTCAGAAGATTCTACACTTGATCTAATTAAACAAATAAATCCAACTAAAATAAGGATTATCGAAACTGTTTGGGATGATAGTCTTAGAGAAGGAGGACGCGTTCTAGCAGAAGAAACCAACAAAGCATTTCAGTCGATTGAAAAAGATTTCGATTGGTGTTTTTATATCCAAGGCGACGAGGTTGTGCATGAAAAATATCTTCCTGAAATAAAAAGTGCCATGGAAACTCATCTAAAAAATGACAAAGTAGATGGATTGCTTTTTAAATATCTGCATTTCTATGGATCATACGACTATGTTGGAGAATCCTTTAGGTGGTACAGAAATGAAATCAGAATTATACGCAACAACAAAAGCATCTATTCTTTTCGCGATGCCCAAGGATTTAGAAAAGATAACAATCAAATGCTAAAGGTTAAGAAAATAGCGGCAAGCGTATATCATTATGGTTGGGTAAAGGATCCACGGGCAATGCAAAAGAAGCAAGAAGATTTTAATAAACTCTGGCACAACGATGAATGGATAGAAAAAAATGTAGTAAAGTCAGACGAATTTGACTATACTGATATTGATGTATTAAAGAAGTTTGAAGAAACACACCCAGCGGTTATGCACGACAGGATAAACCGTGTAAACTGGAAATTTGACTACGACTTATCGTGTAACCGCATGAAAAGCAAAGATAAATTAAAGCATTTCCTAGAAAAATTTGGCATAAGCTTCGGACAATACAAAAATTACAAATTGATAAAATAAAAAAAAGGAGCCTTACGAGCTCCTTTTTTTTAATATTATGTTATTATTAATCTCTTGTTAATGACATATTACGGAAACCTAATTCCTGATAAGAATCTCCGTCACCATCTACGCTCACCAAATGGAAGTAGTTAATGTTTTGTTCCATTTTAATTTGTTTGTTTTTAAGCATATTCAATATCCAGATTGTACTTAATTCGCCATTTGCGTATTTATCAGCTTGTGTATAAGTACCATAAATACTTGGGGTAGGAATCGTTTCATCTTCTTCAGAAACACTAAGTTTAAGTACAATTGTTGTAATTTTTCTTTCTTCGATAACCATAGCTAACCGTTCTTTATTTTTATAGTCATCTATATTATAAAAGAAATTCCAAGTTCCAGAAGTTTCTTCTTTTTTTCTAGTAATAGTAGTAATTACCGTTTCACCGTCGTTAACGAGAGAGTCTTCAGAATACTCATACTCATAAATTTCACGGAAACGACCATCTTTCTCAAATGTAATTTTATGTCTTCCAGGAAGAACAAAACCTTTAATTTCTCTTACACTATCAGTCCCAACAATCCTAATTACACTATTCCAATCTTCACCAAGAACTGTAACAGTTGTAAGAGTTTGAACATCATTTGCATAAGTTCTCTTAACCTCAGAATTCATATCTGTAACATTCCATTCCGCAATAACTCTAGCTTTCCTTGTGTATATTGAGAAGAAAGGATCTTCTTCACCCTTTTTAAAGCAACTAGTTGTCAACAACGGAAGAACAATTATCATCCCCAGCAATACTAAACTTAAG
>JBBQCZ010000209.1:0-5718 GCA_038319215.1 Bacteroidales bacterium
TTCTTTTATATTAATTTCGGTTTCTTGTGAGCTTATATTTTTAGTCAAAACAACCTGACCAGCAGTATTTATAATTTCGAGATAAGACGATTTTTCATCTATTGGAATACTTACAAATATTTTATCTTTTGCAGGGTTTGGATAAACTTTAAATCCTGAATCCGCATTTTGCAGTATGTTTCCAACTCCGCAATCGATAACATTAACTTCTTTTGTTATTGTTTTGCTTTCGCCGTAAGCATCGGTTACAGTAATGTGTAATTCTTGCAAACCCGCTGTTAATGGTGTGTAAAACTCAACTGGTTTTGCAATACACTGACCCCATGCATGATTTGTAAGTGTAGCTTCGGTAATTGTTTGTTGAAAATAAGTGCTGCCGCCCCACTGCAAATCTACATGCGTAAGACCTATTTCTACTGGAACAAAGGTTGGCGGATAAAAAATACTGTCTATAATCTGCCCTGTACTTATTTCAATGTTGTAGGGCGCAGATTTGCCAGCAATGTAAGCATAAACGCTTATTGTATCGCTCATGCAGATTGTTTCGGGTAATTCAATATCAATATTTAATTCGGGCAATTCTACATTACTTAACCCATCCAAACCGAGGCTGTCGGTTTTTACAAGCCAAGCTTGTTGGGGAGGATTCAACCCCTGCCGGTCGTACTCATCACCATAACCTGCCATTACAAAGCCGCCGTCAATTGTACTTTGCAAAGACACCAACCATTGGTATGTTGAACTAGTATCAATTGCAAAGTAATCCCTGTTCCAACAAATATCACCATCAGCAGTAATTTTCTGCAGATATCCTCTTGATGCACCAAAATAATTTCTGTTTCCACCTAGAACATATAAGTCATCTCCCTTATATATCATAGAATACACGGTATTTTCAAGATAAATCATATCAGGATTCTCAATTTTTGAAAAACTACGATAATATTTAGTCCACAACAATTCCCCATCCTGATTTACTTTTCGCAGGCAGCCATCCCAAAGTATTTCGCCGCTGCCGGTGCCGTATTTTGCTGCCGGATATCCGCCACAGGCAAGATAACAGGAGTCTCTGGTTTCGATAAGGCCGTTTACTGCTCCGTTGAAATAACTGTTGTGTCCAAAAGTTCTTTCCCAGATTACATTGCCCGCTGTGTCGGTTTTTAAGAGATTCCAATATTGGTTGCTATTAAAAAATAAAAGCCCCCCAATTAGAATGTTTTTATCCTTTGATTGTCTTATTTGAAAACCTGACTGATAATGCGAACCTATTTGCTTTTGCCAAAGCATATTTCCAAACTCATCTGTCTTGATTAAAAGGGTTAATCCTGTTTCCAAATTATAATTGTAAATTTGTCCTGTTATAAATATTTTATTATCCTCTGTAATTGTTTGATTAAAAGATCCTTTCCAAATAGTATCTAATGAAATTATTGATGATTCCTGAATATCGAAATTAGCATCATAGTTATATAAGAAAACTCCTCTATTTGAAGTGTTGAGATCAACAATCGTCCCAGTTGATATTATCCTTGAGATCGTATTTGTTAAACTATTTGAGTATCCCTCCCAATATTGATTGTCGTAATCGCCGAATGTTTTTTTCCATTGTCTGAGGCCTTCGGTATTAATAAAATTAAGAGCAAAGCATCTAATGCCATATTCATTACTAGTGCCTGACATAAATACATAACCAGTATCCAGAGCAACAACGGAACTGGTAATATGAGCAATAGTATCATAAACAATTGTGTTGAATACATTCTGTGAAAATACTACAGATTGAATTGCAAAATATAATATTATCAGAAGTAGTTTTTTCATTGTGCTAAATTAAATAAAAAAGGCAATCCATTTTAAAATTGCCTTAATATTTTTTATTATGCTCTTGTTTATTTCAATTCTGTTAGTTGGTTAATTTCTCGCATATCATAACCAGGAAAAAATAGCTAACTTTTTCGGAAAGGATTTCATTTCTTACAGATACTTTGTACTTAGCCAAGTCTGGATCTGATTTTAGATTTAATACAAGGTAGTTGCATAAATCTGTTATAAGATTCTCATCAGCAGTAGAATAAATTAATTGGATTGGAACAGATAACGTACCGAGATTTGTATTTGCTAAAATAGCATTTTTTGCGAACCTGTCTTCGGCACTATATAACACAAGTGATATTTGCTGCGTATCTGCTGCAATATTTCTTACTGTTCTTACAATAGTATCTAAACACATAGCGAAAACTTTTTATCATTGTAAATTTACGCAATAAAACAGTGTTTTCAGTACGTCTGTGACAATTAGTTACAATACACAAGTACTAATATGCTGAGAATCAGTATGCTGACAAAATGCTAAAATTGAAAAATGACCAATTTCAGTAAAAAGCATTACTATATACAGTAAAATTAATTACTGAATGTAATAAAATTTGAGCTGTGAGCTTACTGTTTACCATTAAAAATTGAATTGAGAAAAAGCAAAAAGTGATGATTCTGCGTAAAATTAGATAATTTTGTTTCTTATCGCATAAATAGCGATTCCCACTGTTGAAGTAACATTCAATTTGGTGAACATTTGTTTTTTATGATTTTCGACAGTAGCTTTAGAAATGAATAATTTGTCGGCAATTTCGGATGCTGATAACTCTCTGCAAATAAGTTCGATAATTTCGAGTTCGCGCACAGAAAAGTCCTTTCGGTTTAGTGCTAATTTCTGTTCATCAAAAACCATATTTTTCATTACAAACATGGCTTCTTGATTAAAAGTCAGTCCACCGTCGGCAACAGATTTTACAGCAGCAATAAGATCTTCTGGTTGCACATTTTTTAGTATGTATCCGCTTACACCAGACAATATCATCCTACTAATATATCCATCATCTTTATACATGCTAAGTGCAATAACTTTTACTGGTCCATAAAGTTTTGTCAGTTCTGCCAGAGTTTCAAATCCATCCATTACCGGCATGTCGATATCGAGCAAAATAACATCTGGAAGTCCAGCTTTGGAGATGCTGTTTAGTAATTCGGCACCATTAGCCGAAACCGAAACAACAGAAATGTCGGAAACAGTTTCGAGTAGATTTGCAATCCCCCGAGCAAAAAGGGAATGATCATCGGCAATAGCAACTTTGATGGGATTTGATTTTGAATACATAAGTAATGAATTAATTTAAAGGAATTTTTATGATAGCGATGGCTCCACCCTCAGTTCTATTGCTTATATTGAAACTGCCACCAATAATAATGGCTCTGCTTTTGATATTTGTAAGTCCCAGACTTTTTTTCATAAATACATCCTGATTACCGAGGCCATTCCCATTATCTGCAACCGAAAAAACAGCAAAATTGTCTTCTCGTTCTGCGCTAACTTCCATATATGTAGCTCCTGAATGTTTAACTACGTTATTTGTAAGTTCCTGGATCATACGATAAATAAGAATATCTGTGTTTTTATCGCTAAATTTTATGACCGAAGGAGATTCTATATACTTTGCTTTAATAATTCCAGCGCGGTCAATACGTTTGCAGATTTCAATTATTGCTTCCGACAAACCAAATCTTTCGAGTAAAGAAGGACTCATATTTTGAACAATGACTCGTACTTCACTAGTAATAGTATTTAAATTTGTTATCGCTTCGATCGCCAGTTCTTTATTTGCACCTTCAGACCTCATTTTTATTCTTCCAATAATCATTCCTACAGCAGACAAGCTAGCACCTACTTCATCGTGGAGCTGTGCCGAAATACGTTTGCGTTCTTCTTCTTGGGCAATTGTAATACTCTTTATCAGTTCTTGGGATTGTTTTACTTTTATTTGCTCAAGCTCTAACTTGTTTTTCGATCCGCGTCTGTGATACATTGCGACAAATAACACAACACACATAACAAGTATTGCCATTGCTAGTATCCCGAAGGAAATCAAAACTAATATTTCGCTCTCTGCCTGCATTTAAAAAATCCTACTGCAAATATAATATAACAAATGAAATTAATTATTGCGTGGAATGTCCACAGATACATTTGTGACATTTCGGACAAATTTAAAAAATAATTGCTAAATATTACAATAAAAATACTGCTAGCGAAATATAGTAGCACTCCTGTATTAAAGTAAAAATGTGGATATGCAAGCAAATTCTCTATTTTTTGCTCACGCATTATTTTATAATAGAAAAGTAATGATAATACAATGAAAAGTAGATTTGAGAAAATTTGAGTGTAAATATTAAAATATGTATTCTGACTGAAGAAAACGCTTAAAGAAAATAGAGCTGTTAAAACGAAGGCAATAATTGAAAGAACCCTTTTACTTTTAAATTCCAGAATATTTATAAAAAATAATGATAGAATTAAAAACTCGCCTACTGTAAATGAATTTGTAACAATAAATGTATTGATTCCATAGGATGAAAGAAAAAAAGACAGAAACCATGCGATTATATCAAGAATGATATAGGCTGAGAATAATTTTGTTGAACTTAAGTACCACAATGGTTTCCGTCTTATCAAGATTAAAATAAGTGGAATAAACACACCATAGCTCAGAAGAAATGAATTTCTTACGAAATAATCCATATTTGAAATTGTTATTAATAATATGTTTTCTGCTGAGCACAAAAATAGCGTTTTTATCCTTATATTGTTTTATATGTTTAACAGACTTTCTTTCCCACAATACGGTGGGCAATTTCTTGCACTATTCCCAAAAACTGGGCTAGTCATAGGCGTGCCATTTACCGTACTTGCCTGAGTCATAATTTTTATTTCTTTCTTAATTCCGAAATCAAGCAGAGCATAATCTTTCTGTTGAATGTTGAAAATATCCTCAAAATTGCTGCGAGAAATAATAAATGCTTTAGAGTAAAACTCATTATTTTCGTTCATTGCCCATTTTGCAATATAAGTTTGGGCATCTTTTAAATCGATTGCGGCACCAGAATACAACTCAAATATTTTTCCTGTAGTTGTTATGTCGTTCCATTCGTAATCCATCAGAGCAGTATTTGGTGTGCTTGTACGAAAACTCGAAACTGCAATTGCTTTTGGAAGATTTTTGCTGTCCAAACCGAAATAAACTCTAATGTGATGATCAGGATTAGCGGTTAAAATGTTATAAATTGATTTTGGTAATATTATTGGATTTTTTTGAAAGATTTCAAATATATTTCCAATTTCGGCAGCAAAATAACTTTGCCACAATGCCCTAGTTGAGGCGATTACTTCATTTGCAATTGTAGTCATAGCTTGTAATATTTATTGTTTTAGATTCTTTTGCAAGATAGCAAAAATCAAAGTCGAAAAATGTTTAATTATTTAGCGCAAAATACTCTACTAAATTTTAAGATACTTAAATGTGTAGCAATTAAGCAAAATAATACATTATGTTGAATGTTTGACTAAAAACACTACGTTGCATTATGAAAATACTATTATATTCAGTATTTAAGTGTACTATTTTCAGTATGATATTGGCAAAAATTAGTACTATATTCAGTAGGTTTTGGCTATAAATATGATTATTTGATTGTTGTAGAAATGCAAATTCTTCGTAAAATTTGGATTGTCTTAGTATAATCAGCACCTCTTGTAATTAACAAATTTAATTTTACCAGTTTTTCGCAACTAGTTTTCACCAGTTTGATTAAAACCGCTATTAACACAGATTGCAACTGAAGTCAGATCCGCCGCGGCGAATAGGCACTCTAAGTACTCTAGTG
>JBBQCZ010000210.1:0-5705 GCA_038319215.1 Bacteroidales bacterium
TAATTCAACAAACTAGAAGCGGCCCAAGTGGCTGCTTCTATTTTGTTGAAAACTTTTTTCATTTTTTTGATGTAGATTCAATTATTTGTCATATATTTGTCAAATTCTGTCAAGTCTAAAATAATCAATTATGCTATTCTCGGATAAATTAAGACAACTACGTGAAGAAAAGCAACTTCTACAACGTCAAGTTTCAGCTTTTCTTGAAATGGACAATGCTCTTTATTGCAAAATAGAACGAGGCGACCGCCCGATAAAACGGGAGCAAGTGAAATTGCTCGCAAAATTGTTTAGTGTTGATGAGTCAGAACTTTTAAAACTCTGGCTCGCAGACAAAGTATATAACATTGTCGCTGAAGAAGGTAATGCAAGCGAAGTATTGAGTATTGTAAATGAAAGCATTGTTGAATACAATAAAACCAAATGAAATGAATCTGCAATCTTTATTATCTTTAGAAGAAGAGTTGATTCAAAAAGCAGTTAATTATAAATTTGCCGACGAATTGGATGATATTTTCGGGTCTTCTACAGCAAGTACTGTTGATAAAATCAATAAAGAGTTACTTAGTACTACTTTTGGTATCACAGATTTGGTACACAGCAAACTCATTTTAGATTTAATTTATACTTATCTGACAGCCAATGGATTAAAAAATGTAACGGATATACTACTTGATTGTTTTGAATGCCAAAGCCAATCAGACTTTTATGTTATTGAAGGTGTAAAGTTTAATGTAATTCCTTTTCTTTGCGAGAAATTGCATGTTGCATTTCTCAATTCAAAGTTTGAATATAAAAATGGTAAGTTTATTCGAAGTAAGTCGAAAAACAATCTAATTGAAAAGGGAGCGGTTTATACAAAGCCTAACATAGTAAATGAGATTGTAGAAACAACTTTAAACAACGCTATACAGTACGATACTGATTTAAGTGATTTTGCAATTTTGGATTTTGCTTGCGGCACTGGTCGTTTTTATGAAAGCATTATTCATGTATTAGTTTCGAAATATGGAATTTCTTCAAACAACGGCGTATTAAAACATGTTTACGCCATTGATATTGATCCTGTCGCAATCAACATAACTCGTTTAAAAGCGGTTGACTTTTTAGACGAAGTAACGAACGCAAAAATCTCAATTATTTCAAAACAGATTATACTTCGTAACGCCCTCGTACGTGAAAGTATGTTTATTGAAGATAACAATGCGCTTAAAAACACTGATTTAAATGGATTAATTAACGGGAGGTTTGATGCAGTCGTATCAAATCCACCCTATTTGGTATTGAAAATAAATAAAAACAAAGACAATACTGAACTGGTAAATAGGATTCAGAATCAAGTACAATATTTTAGAAATTCAGGTTTCTATCACTATTCTATTGAGGGAATGTTGAATTATTACCAACTCTCTATAGAAGCAATGTTGTCGATGGTAAAACCTAATGGGGAGATTGGCATAATTTGTCCGTCCTCACTCTTCGCTGATATTTCTGCAACTAAACTGCGGAAACATTTATTGCTTCAACATAAATTACGAACAATTAATTATTTTGCAGAAAAGGAGCAATTGTTCGAAAATGTTTCTCAGGCAACAAATATTTTTTATCTTCAGAAAGCAGGTATTACAAACACTATTGAAGTTGAGGAAAACGGCGAAAGATTTACTGTTAATTTATCATTAATTAAACAGCTATTTCCAGCACAAATGGAAATTCCTTTTATTACCCATACAGAATGGAATATACTTACTAAATTTTCTTCAGTAAAGAAGCTTAAACAAACGCCAAATGTTCGAAATCGTCGAGGCGAGTTAGATTTAACCCTGTTTAAAGAGTTTATTACCAATCAAAAAACACCATTACGATTAGTACGAGGTAATATGATTGCAGAAAACGGAATAAAAGACATAAACAATGAGTTCGTTTCAGAATCTTTTATTAATGCCAAATCTAGTGATTTTGTTAAGAATGATTATAAACGAAAGCGATTGATTTGTCAGCAAATTTCAAATACAGGTCTTAAAAAAAGACTTAAATTCGTGCTTTGTGATGAGTCTGATATATTGGGTAATTCCTGTAATTATTTGTCCGCAGATGAAAGGACATTATCTAAGCTCAACTTGGTTTTAAATAGCAATATTCTAAATTGGCGATTTAAAATTACAAGTACAAATAACCATATAAATAATTATGAGCTAGATGAATTACCAATAGTAGATTTGGATTTGATTGACGAAAAATACAACTATAGTACACAAAAAGAATTAGATGAATATATTGGTCTAATTTATGGATTGGAAATAGAAGAGATACAATTTATAACACAAAAAGTAGGATGAAAATATATAATCATATTGCAGCAGGGTTTAGTGATTTAGAATGGGAAATGGTAAAACATATCCCAGAGGGAGGCAATTGGCAAAATATTCCAGAAACAATTCCTTCTCAACGTTTAGCTCAAATTCGTAAATCTGGAGGTCGTACTACATATTATGGTAGATTAGTTTATGACAAACCGAGCTTTACAATTACTACATACTTTAATCGTCTTGGGAATGGTTGTAATTTGCACCCAACCCAAGATCGGGTAATTTCAAATCGAGAAGCTGCTAGATTACAATCATTTAGAGATTCGTTTATTTTTAAGGGTACAAAGACTTCCCAATATAAACAAATTGGCAATGCAGTTCCACCTCTACTTGCACGATATGTTTCAAACATGATAAAACCTCATTTGAACGAATTGACATTTGTTGATTTATTTGCAGGTGCAGGTGGTATGTCTGAGGGTTTTATAATGAATGGGTTTGAATTAATTGCGGCTAATGAGATTGAGAAAAACTACTTTGAAACGTATTGCTTTAATCATGCTCAATATGTAAATCCAGAAAATTTTATTCTTGGTGATATTACACTTCCTGATGTAAAGAAAAAGATTATCGATGCTACGCTAATTAAAAAAATCGGAGTTGTAGTTGGTGGACCTCCATGTCAAGGTTTTTCAACTGCTGGTTGGAGAGATCCAAATGATAACCGTAACCAATTGTTTAAGGATTTTGTGGAAATTGTAAAAACAATAAAGCCTGAATTTTTCGTTTTAGAGAATGTATTAGGCATTTTGTCTATGCGAGGGGGTGATGCCGTAAAAGAAATAATTGAATCATTCACTGAAATAGGCTATAATGTAAACGAGCCGTTTCGTTTTAATGCTGAAGAATTTGGTGTACCACAAAAACGCAAGCGTGTTGTAATTATTGGTTCGCTGATGAAATGTGAAATACCAAAACCTTTAGCTATTTTTTCTGATAAAAACCAAATTTTACCAAATGTAATTACCGTTAAACAAGCTATTGGAAGTTTACCTCCAATACAAGCAGGAGATAACGTGATTGTTAAAGATTTTAGTATCCCGTCCAATACTCCGTATGATAAATTAATGAAAGAGGAAATTTCATTTGATGAGTTTTATGAATTATCAAAGAAGTGTTAATCTACCACTTCTTTGATGTAATGTCAGCTAGCATATTAAAAGTTATTTCTAATTGTTTCATAGCAGCTTCTTCGTCATTTTGTTCTAAAAACATTAATATCAATTTAATGCTTTCGTCAATTTTATTATCTTTCCAAGTATATTGTTTTCTGTTATCCTTACCCTTGTAGTTTTCGAGGCTTTCAAAAGCAATCCGGATATATCTATCCACATTATTTTGTTGATTCTTTCCAGTCAATGCTTTCTGTTTAAACCCTTTGTAATTACCTGTTTTGTAGTTGAATTCAATAAAAGTATAATCATAAAAAGAATAATCTGGATTGAGCAATTTTACTAAAAAGTCGTTGTGCCCATTTTCACTTATTATTGAGAGTGTTAGTAGAATTTGATGTAGATTATTACGCATAAGTACACTCAATGCTTTAGCCTCTTTATCAGTAGTTACCTTATTTTTGAGTTTGTCCCAAAGATGCTTTGAGTGCCAAGAAATTACTACTTCTCCTTCCACTTCGTCAGCAATCAATTTGCTGATATCACTTAGACACATTCGATTGTTTTTGGCTGAATTTTCTCTTTTAGTCATTGGTTGAAATTTGGCACGATGGCAAAACCCCAGCGAAATCGGACCAATATGGTCGGCACTCAAACCGTGTTTACCAAATTCAGCCATGAGTCTGTCTGCCTTTTTCCAATTTCCGTCCGCCCAATTTTCATACACTCTTCTATCTTGAGTATATCTTTGAAGATTCGCTTTATGTCTACCTTTATCTGATTTTCCACGACAGCAGTTACCGTCTGAATGAAATCCGTCAAATCGGTCTGGAGAATTGCTCATAACACCTGGCGACAACCTCGTATGACAATTCCGGTAAATGTAATCACCTAATTCAGATTTATTAATCTCAATATTTTCTATCTTAAAAACCTTTTTAATTGCTTTAAGTTCAATTTCAGTCAAGCCAAATTCGATAATAATTTCAGTTATAGTTAATGAATATGGTTCAAGTTCAATCGAAAATGATTTGTTGAGTGCTTTTAGTGAGTTTTTATTTGGATATACATACTCAATAGAAAGTGACTTTCCACAAATTTGGCAAGTATGTTTCTTTGTTGGATGCACAACAACTGCAATTTTAGCATAACAACCAGCTTCAATCTTAATTCTGTGTTCAATACATTTACTGTCCCACCATTTCCTGCGTAGTTGACCTTTCTCTGATTTCCCAGCCACAACCCACTTAACTCTTCCGTCATTACCTCTATCGTAATACAATCCATTATAACAATCATTGTTGACAATCATTTCTGTATAATCTACAAAATCACTACTCCATGTTCTGTCAATAGTTTCTAAGTTATTCATAATCTTTTCAGATACTTTTTTTATTATTGCTGATAATCTATTCATATTTTATTAATTCACTAATTTCGACTCCTAAAGCTTTTGCAATTTTCTCAATATTACAAAGTGTAATATTTTTTTCAGCCCGCTCTATCATTCCAATATAAGTACGATGAAGTCCAGCTAACTCTGCGAGTTTCTCTTGTGAAAGATGCTGTTGTTTTCGGTAGTTTTGAACATTTGATCCGAAAATGTGTAGAATAGGTTTGCTAATCATAGTATGGAGTATTATAGTATGCAAATGTAAAAATCAATAACATTCACAACAACATACTATAATTAGCATAATGAAGGGAATTTATAGCTCCAAAAAAAATGCCCATTTCTTCCAGTCGGAGGAAATGGGGATTTGAAGTATTTATAGGATAATTATCTGCCATTTTAAGTCAGTATGTCAGCTTTATTTAAACTTAACATTATGACATGAAAAATAATCTGACATAACTGTCAGATTTGGAAATATTTCAAGTTGGCATAATATTTGTTAAACGAAGTCTTTTGATTTCGAATATAACGATATTTCGACTTTAACTTTGGTTGATTATAGTAGTAAACAACCTGATATATAGGAAACAATACTTTCTTCAAAAAGTTGTGCAAAAGTAGTACAATAAGTTATAAAACTGCTAGCGATTAATCTTTTTCCATATATATTAATACTTCTACTCTGCTATCTGTCGCTGGCAAGTACAGTAGGTGTTATCTGAACCGATAGTAAATCAGATATAATACATAATAATATGGGAAATAAAGTAACTTCCAAAAAGGTAGCTACAGAAGCTTCTAAAATTTTGCAGGACGACCGTTACAGCA
>JBBQCZ010000211.1:0-5643 GCA_038319215.1 Bacteroidales bacterium
GGAAATTAGCAGGGACTTATTTTTAAATCAGTCCAATTCTGACGATTCATATTTAGATATTCTTAATCAGTTTACTAAATCCAATACAATTCCATGTTCGAAAGAAATCAGTATTTTTAATAATCGCAAACTCGGAGATAATTTCTCGGAGATAATTTCTAAATTTGGGAAAAAGCCATATATTCTCCATAAAACAGATTCTGATATTAAAATACTTTTAATTACAAAAGATATCGAAAACCACAAAACTAATTGTGAGTTTCACTTTAGAAACAATAAACTATTTTATGCAACTTATAATTTTGGGGATGTATTAAATGTTTCTCGTCAAAAACTGATTAACAAAATAGTTAGTATGAAAAATCAAAAAGAATTAAAAACTAATAGCAATTCAATGATAGACAATCATAATAATATACTATTAATTGAAGAAAACAGTTTTTTGAAAATTAGTATTTTCAATCTAATTGATTTAAAAAAATGTATTAAAAATTACGCATAGAGAGTTGAGTTTAATGAGAGATAAAAGGAGAAATTTGGGAATTTCTCCTTTTTTTGTTATTAATTATTAAATTTGCAATTCAAATAAGTAAAGATGTTAAAAAATATCATATTAATTGGTTTAGGAGGTGGCGTAGGAAGTATACTTAGATACTTGACCTCAGTAATTATTAACCGAAACTATGATTCTAAATTTCCACTAGCTACTATTCTTGTAAATATTATTGGAAGTTTACTAATCGGGATTACCTTAGGGTATCTGCAGAAAAATAATATTGGAGATTCAAATTGGAAGTATATTATGGCTATTGGATTTTGTGGCGGTTTCACAACTTTTTCTGCATTTGCATGGGAAAATGCTAACCTAATGAACAACGGATTAACAGTATTATCAATGATATACATCCTCACTAGTATTGTCACTTGTATTCTTGCAGTTTTTGCCGGAGTCTGGGTTGTTAAACTATTCTAATTGCTCAAAATAGTGTTTGTTGATAAAATTCAACGATTTTTCTTTGTCGATTAAATTCTTTATTTTAATTTAGTCTAAAATTATAAAAGCATGGATATTAAAGAATATAAACTGCCAGTTCGTAATATTTTAACGGAATATCTTGAAAGAAAGGCTTTTAGGAAAACTCCAGAAAGATTCGCAATTCTCGAGGAAATATACTCTAGAAGTGGACATTTCGACATCGAAAGTTTGTATATTTCAATGAAAAATAAAAACTATCGTGTTAGTCGCGCAACCTTATACAATAATATTGACATTTTAATGGATGCTGGTTTGGTTACAAAACACCAATTTGGCAAAAACATGAGTACATATGAAAAAGCTTATGCCTGCATCCAACACGATCACATGATTTGCACAAATTGTGGTAAAGTTGAAGAATTTTGCGATCCAAGAATATCGGAAATAGAAAAATCTGTTTCTAAGGCAAATCAATTTGAGGTATCGCATCATTCTTTGTATTTTTATGGTGTTTGCAATGAATGTAAAGAAAAGGTAGAATAAATATTTCAGCATATTTTAAGTTATAATAATATTGAATTTTTTCAAAAATTTCAATACTTTTTTGAGTGCAATTTTAAATAATGAATAAAAATATTACAATGAAAATAGATGTTTTGTTAGGCTTACAATGGGGCGATGAAGGTAAAGGTAAAATCGTTGATGTTCTTACACCAAAGTACGATATAATTGCAAGATTTCAAGGTGGACCAAATGCGGGGCATACTTTGGAATTTAATGGAATAAAACATGTTTTACACACGATTCCCTCAGGAATATTTAGAGAAAACACAATCAATATTATCGGAAATGGTGTTGTTATAGATCCTGTAATTTTAAAAAATGAAATTGAGGAGGCTGTAAAAATTGGAGCAAATCTCAAAGAGAATCTTTATATCAGTAAGAAAGCTATTTTAATTATGCCTACACATCGTTTGCTGGACAAAGCTTACGAAGAATACAAAGGGGCAAACAAAATTGGTTCTACTTTAAAAGGAATTGGTCCTGCATATACTGATAAAACTGCCAGAATGGCATTAAAGATTGGCGAAATATTTAAAGATAATTTCAAAGAAAAGTATAATATCGCAAAAGCTCATCACGAAAAGATTTTTGCTGGTTATAATTTTACTGAAACCAACGACGAATATGAAAAACAATGGTTTGAAGCATTAGAATTTCTTAAAGAATTCAAGTTTATTGATTCTGAGAAGTTTGTGAATGATGCGTTAAAAGCAAAAAAAACAATTCTTGCAGAAGGCGCACAAGGATCTTTGCTGGATATTGATTTTGGCTCCTACCCTTTTGTAACTTCTTCAAATACAACAACTTCTGGCGTATGTACAGGTTTAGGAGTATCTCCGCACAAAGTTGGAGATGTATTTGGAATTGTAAAAGCATACTGCACAAGAGTTGGTAGTGGTCCTTTTCCTACCGAACTTAACGATGCTACCGGTGAAACATTGCGCGACAAAGGAGCAGAATATGGCTCAACTACTGGACGTCCACGTCGCTGCGGCTGGCTCGATATGGTGGCATTAAATTATTCGATTATGCTAAATGGTGTAACCAAACTCATAATTACTAAAGCCGACGTGCTTAGTGGTTTTGAAACAATTAAGGTTGCCGTAGGATACAAAATGAATGGTGAAATCATTGACTATGTCCCTTACGACATGAATGATGATATTGAACCTATTTACGAAGAATTGCCAGGTTGGAAATCAGAAATTACTAATTGCGAAAAAACATCAGATTTACCGATAGAACTTATAAATTATTTAAAATACATTTCTGTAAAAACTGGAGTAAAAGTTAAATATTTATCTGTTGGACCAGACAGAACACAGACAATCAAAATCAAATACTAAGAATTTATTTTGTTAAGTTCTAAAAATACTTAATTTTGCATTCTGAAAAGAATTCTTTGAGTTATTAGCTCAGGTCCGAATTTAACAAATCCTTTTTTGAAGGATTTGAATTAAATTCGAGACTCCTCGCAAAATTTTAGGATTTTGCGGGATTGGTTTGAAAAAATGAAAATGTTTTCAAAGAGCTAAAAAGAGTATTTTATGAGTTATTAGCTCAGTTGGTTTAGAGCACTAGCTTGACAGGCTAGGGGTCGCTGGTTCGAATCCAGCATAGCTCACAAGCACCGAAGCTCCGCATAGCGGAGCTTTTCTAATTAATAATAATCCTCACAATGCTCGCATTGATGAGGATTATTATTAATTAGAAAATATATTTTTGCTTGCAAAAATATTCGGTGCTTGAGCACCAGAACCCAAATTCCTGGATCAACAAAATCCTGTCAGGGATTTTGTTAATCACCAGTTAAAAATAACTTTAGTTATTTTTGTTAATCAACTATTTAAGCAAAATTCCGTCAGGGATTTTGTTAATCAACTATATTAAGCAAAATCCTGTCAGGGATTTTGTTAATCACCAGTTAAAAATAACTTTAGTTATTTTTGTCAATCAACTATATTAAGCAAAATTCCGTCAGGGATTTTGTTAATCACCAGTTAAAAATAACTTTAGTTATTTTTGTTAATCAACTATTTTCACGAAATACCATCAAATATTTTAAAATCAATCACTCCACATCTCATTTAAAGCTCTCTGATACATTTCAAAAGCTCTATTGCCAAAGCAAACGATAATTATTTTATCAATTTCATTATTGGTTTTCAGAAAACTAATTATTTCTGTTAATGCAACAGCACTAGCAAGTTCAATTGAATAGCCATAAGCTCCAGTGCTTATCGAAGGAAAAGCAATTGATTTTATATTATTTTCAATTGCCAATTGCAAACAATTCTTGTAACAGTTAGCCAACAATTCTTTTTCATTTCTACCACCACCGCTCCAAACAGGACCAACAGTATGAATAACATATTTTGCCGTAAGTTCATATCCTTGGGTAATTTTTGCTTGTCCAGTTTGACAACCATTTAGTGTTCGGCATTCTACGAGTAGCTCCACTCCTGCTGCCGTATGAATTGCACCATCTACACCACCGCCACCTAATAATGAATTATTTGCAGCATTTACAATTGCATCAACTTTTTGTGTGGTTATATCTCCGTTTATGATTTGGATTTTTGATTTCATACTATTAGAATTAAAATTTACGTTTCATTTGTTTTAAAAATAAATATAAACACTACAAAAGCTAAACTAATCAACAAACTTCAACTCCACCCTCCTATTTTTTGCTCTGCCTTGCTCTGTATTATTATCTGCTACTGGCTTTGACATTCCATGGCCAATAACAATAAATAAAGATTCGGAACAACCTTCGCTTATTAAAAACTCTTTTACAGAATTGGCTCTATTTTCCGACAACAACTGATTATCCTCAGCAGTGCCAATATTATCAGTATGCCCACTTAATTCAACTTTAAGATTATTTTCCTTAATAATCGAAGCAATACGTCTTAATTCTGGCAAGGAATAAGGAAGCAATTTACTATCGCCAAAATTAAAAAACAAATTATTTACAGGTACAGCAGCCCCATCCTCAATCATTTGGCTGAAACTCACCATGTCAATATTTTCAGAAACAACTACCTGTGTTTTTGCAGTTCTTAAATCAATATTATTAGAAATTGGAAAATAATTTTCTGTTTCAACATAATAGCCATATATTTTTCCTAATGGCAATACAATAAAATAAGCACCATCATTTGGGTCACTTTTGGATTTTCCGACATTCTTTCCGGTTTCGAGATCTTCCCAAAAAATATCTGCCGCCACTGGATTTTTGTCTTTATCAATTAGTTTACCAGAAACTGTAGCAACCATTTCTGGCCTCATTTTATCAGGTAGTTTTAACCAATAAATATCATATTCTGTTGTTCCTGGTCTTACTTTTGCGAAATATGCTTTATCACCATCTGTCGAAATTTGGTAACCCCAATCTGATTCTGAGGTATTTATTTCTTTTCCTAAATTGATTGGCTCACTCCAACAATTCCAACACGTATCGAACAATCTTGTTGATTTGTAGACATCAAGTTTTCCAATCCCACCATGTCCATCTGAGCTGAAATACAATGTTTTCATATCAGGATGCAAAAATGGAGATCTATCACAGAATCTTGTATTAATAACATTCCCAGCGTTAATGGGATTAGCCCAATTTCCATTTCCATCCAATAAAGAAATCCAAATATCTGATGCGTATTGATAGTCTCCATGATATCCTGTTGAACCTATAGGCAAATTAAATCCCCCATCTCTAACAGCAGAAAAAATCATAGCCTTTCCATTACTTGAGACCATTGCATCTGCTTGCCATTCACCACTATTAACACTATTTGGAAGTTCAACAGTTGCACCCCAACCTGTACGTGTTTTTTGTGATGTTGATAATTTACCGTTTTTGAAAAGAATTAATGTATTACCATCTGTCGAAATACTAATTACAGCATCATTGGAAAAAGATTCTGATAATTCTGAAACAATGGCTGCTTTACCCCAAACTCCATTTGTCTTCTTTGCAAAAAAAACATCCTCACCACCAACATTATCAGTTCTTTCTTTTCCACAAAAGAACAGCCCTTTATCATCAGCAGTAATTTGAGGGACATATTCTCCTCCATTAGCAGTGTTTATAGTGCTCC
>JBBQCZ010000212.1:0-5581 GCA_038319215.1 Bacteroidales bacterium
TCACAATCGTAGTTTGTTTAGTTTTGATAAACTTATTGCCGACCCAAATAATATTGCTGCAAACCTGCGCAACTATATAAATGGATTTTCGGAAGAAGCTCGCGAAATTGTCGAGCAATTTGAATTCGATAATCATATTACCAAAATGGACGATGGAAACTTGCTTTTTTTGGTGGTAAAACGATTTCAGGAAATTGATTTACATCCCGACAAAATCTCTAGCTTGGAAATGGGTTATTTGTTCGAAGAATTGATTCGTAAATTTGCCGAAATTTCAAACGAAACCGCCGGAGAACATTTTACTCCTCGTGAGGTAATTCGCTTAATGATTGATATTCTCTTTTTAAATGATAGAGATGTTCTAACAAAAAAAGGAATTGTGAAAACAATTTACGATTGCTGTGCCGGAACTGGTGGAATGTTATCGGTTGCCGAAGAATATCTGCAAGAACTTAATCCAGATGCACGATTAGAAGTTTTTGGTCAAGAGCTAAATCCCGAATCTTATGCAATTTGCAAATCGGATATGCTCATTAAAGGACAAAATGCCAGCAATATAAAAAAGGGAAATAGTATTTCGGAAGATCAATTGAGCAATCAAAAATTCGATTACCTTATTACAAATCCACCATTTGGTGTTAAGTGGCAAAAAATAGAAAAGAAAGTTAGAGCAGAACACGAAGAGTTAGGTCATGGTGGACGATTTGGTGCTGGATTACCATCGGTTAGTGATGGATCGTTCTTATTTTTGATGCACTTAATGAGCAAAATGAAAACCGAAGGTTCCAGATTGGCAATTGTTTTTAACGGATCGCCATTATTTTCGGGTTCGCCAAGTTCTAAAGCTAATGAGAGTAGTATTCGCCAATGGATAATCGAAAATGATATGTTGGAAGCAATAATTGCACTTCCAAACCAATTGTTTTACAATACGGGAATTTCAACATATATTTGGGTGATTTCTAATAAAAAACCGAAAGAACGTAAAGGAAAAGTACAGTTAATAAATGCAGTTGATTTTTACAAAAAAATGAGCAAATCGCTTGGTGATAAGCGAAACGAATTAAGCCAAGAACACATTGCCGACATTACAAAGATATACGGCGAATTTGAAGAAGGCGAAAACTGTAAAATATTTGATAATACAGATTTTGGTTATTCGAAAGTAACTGTAGAACGACCAGAACGTAATAAAAAGGGCGAAATTGTAAAAGACAAAAACGGAAAACCAAAAGCTGACAGCAGTTTGCGCGACACCGAAAATATTCCATTAAAAGAAGATATTCAGAAATATATGGAACGTGAAGTTTTACCACATGTGCCAGATGCTTGGGTTGACGAAAGCAAAACTAATATTGGTTACGAAATTAATTTTACCAAGTATTTTTACCAATACAAGCCACTACGTTCATTGGCAGAAATCAAAGCGGATATTTTAAAGTTAGAAGAAGAAACAGATGGTTTAATGAATGAAGTAATAAATTAGTCTTAACCATGATTTACTTGATGAATTGATTAACTTGAAAAAATGAAATGAAATACGAAGATTTAACACATAAAATTATTGGTTGTGCCATGCAAGTACACAAAACACTTGGAAATGGCTTTCAGGAAGTAATTTACCAACGAGCATTAGAATTAGAATTTGAATATGAAAATATTGCTTACGAAAGAGAAAAGGAAATGCAAATATATTACCGAGATGTAATAATTGGTAAACGCAGAGTAGATTTCTTTGTTGCTGAAAGTATTATGGTAGAATTAAAAGCAGTCATAAATCTTGAAGATGTACACCTCGCACAGGCAATGAATTATCTTGAGGCCTATAATATGGAAATAGGATTGTTAATCAATTTTGGCTCTAAAAGTATGCAGTTTAAAAGAGTTCACAATAACAAAATATTATAACGCGAGATTTAAATATTCATCATAAAATTCAAATATGAAAAATCAGGGAATCAGGAAAATCAAGCACAATCAAGGTTAAGACAATGAAGAAATACGAAAAATATAAAGATTCTGGAATTGAGAAAGCATTGGATAATTCAAACTTAGTTCAAATTTCAACCACTTTAATTGAAAAGATTACAAGGCTGGTTGAAAATACAAGGAACAAAGTGGCTGTTTATTTAAATGCAGAAACATCCATAATGTATTGGTATATTGGAAATTATATAGAATCTGAATTAAAACAAAAAGATAAAATTAAATATGGAAAACAGATTCTTGCGACATTGTCGCAAGAATTGACTCAAAAGCTAGGTAAAGGTTTTTCCTATTCGGCTTTAACCCGCATGGTAAAAGTGGCTAAAACATTCGACCAACAAAATATTGCGACACTGTCGCAACAATTGAGTTGGAGTCATTTGATTGAGCTAACAGGAATAGATAACGAATTGAAACGTAGTTTTTTTACTCAAAATACCATTAGCTACAAATGGAATGTTAAATTACACCGTGCCATTCAAATTGCAAAATCAAACCAATCTTAAAATAATGAAGAAATACGAAAAATATAAAGATTCTGGCATTGAATGGATTGGAGAAATTCCAGAGCATTGGGGAGTGAAAAGACTAAAGCATCTTGTAGAATCATCACTAAAATATGGAGCTAATGAATCCGCAGATGAAGAAGTTTTGGAGCATCCTAGATATATTCGCATAACAGATTTTGGCAATGATGGAAAATTAAGAGATGATACTTTTAAGTCTTTGCCACCTAAAGTCGCAGAGCCGTTTTTGTTAATTGAAGGCGATTTGCTTTTTGCGAGAAGTGGTGCAACTGTTGGCAAAACATTTCAGTTTAAAAACTACAAAGGTAAGGCTTGTTTTGCTGGATACTTAATTCGTGCAAATTTTAATAATAATCTTACTAGCTCAGATTATATAAATTATTTTACAAAAAGTAACTTTTATGAAAATTGGAAGCAATCAATATTTCAACAAGCTACAATTCAAAATATAGGAGCTGATAAATATAACCAACTAATCATATCACTACCTTTAACCATCAACGAACAAACCGCCATTTCCACTTACCTCGACCACAAAACCGCGCAGATAGACAATTTAATTTCCAAAAAAGAAAAGCTAATTGAATTACTAAAAGAAGAACGAGTAGCAACAATTAATCAGGCGGTAACTAGTGGTTTAGATGAAAAAGGTAATTTGCGACAAAAACCTCAATGCCTGCCAGCCGAAGGCTGGAAAGATAGCGGAATAGAATGGCTGGGCGAGATTCCGGTGGGGTGGGAAATATCAATTTTCAAAAGAATAACACTTAAAATCAAGGATGGAACCCATGGGACTTTTAATAGAGTAAGTTCAGGCTATACTTTATTAAGTGCGAAAAATGTATTTAATGAAGGCTTAAATATTACAAATAATGAAAGTTTAATTTCGGAAAAAGATTTTATAGAAATTACTAGGAATGGATTTCCAGCTAAAGGTGATTTGCTAATCACATGTGTTGGTACCATAGGAAGAACTACAGTTTACGAAGACTCGGAACCTAAAGCTTTTCAAAGAAGTGTTTCATTTCTAAGATTAAACTCAGATAAAGCCTCTCCATATTTTTATAAAGTATTTGTACAATCAGATTTGTATCAAAATTTACTAAACAGTATTGCAAAAACAAGTGCTCAGAGTGGAGTATATATGAATGATATTATGAATTCAACTGTAGTTATTCCACCTATAAATGAACAACATGAAATAGTATGTTTTTTAAATGATAAAATTGAAAAATATGATAAACGGATAAAGAAAAACCAAAAACAAATCACCTTATTAAAAGAGTACAAGACCGCCTTAATATCTGAGGTAGTAACTGGGAAAGTTGATGTAAGGAATGAACAAATAAATAATATACAATAAGCAATATTCAATATTCAAGGAATAAATAAATAAAAAACAATAAAATAATAAACAAATAAAAGCAAAAAGTATTTTAGATAAAATTAGACGAGTATAAATGCAATTAAAGAGATAATACGCTGACATGCAATGGCTTACAAAATTATAAAATATTTGAAATTAGACGAGCTTAGACAATATTTTAGACGTGTCTAGACAGATATTTAGATAAACTTAGACAATGAGAAAAAGAATTATATCACAACAACCAACGATATTTTGGATTATCGTTTATTTAGGCGATAATTTGGATTATCGTTTATTTAGACGATATTTTGGATTATCGTTTATTTTAACGATATTTAGACAATAGAATTATTTAGACAATATTTGAAGAAATAGAAAATGAGCATACTTGTAAATATTGAAGACTTACTTTCAGGCAAAGTTGTTGAAGGTACACGAATGGAATTTAAGGAAGGCTGGAATCCAACTTCAACAATGCGTTCTGTTTGTGCTTTTGCTAATGATTTTGAAAATGAAGGTAGTGGATATATTATTATTGGAGTTAAAGATAAGAATGGAAAACCGGTTAGACCAGTTGAGGGCTTTAATCCCGATAAATTAGAAAGCGTTGAAAAAGAACTGGTAGGTTTTTGTAACCTTATTAAACCATCTTATTTTCCTCGTTTATCACTTGAAGAAATTGATGGGAAATATGTTTTAGTAATTTGGGTTCCCTCTGGAAGCAACAGACCATATAAAGTTCCCGATGATGTAATTTCAAAAAACAAAGTTTATAATTACAGAATACGATATAGGTCAAACAGTATTGTCCCTAACAATGAGCAAGAAACCGAATTGATTCAACTAACAGCTAAA
This sequence comes from Bacteroidales bacterium, assembly GCA_038319215.1. Classification (GTDB taxonomy): domain Bacteria; phylum Bacteroidota; class Bacteroidia; order Bacteroidales; family ML635J-15; genus Bact-19. The sequence continues at coordinate 4,738 of JBBQCZ010000212.1, forward strand.
GTACCATTTGACGACAGGGTTCATACTAATTTTAGCGTAGAAGAGTTAGATTACTCATTAATGCGTGAACATCTGGCTAAAACAAAGAGTAGATTGTACGAAGAAAGTGCAAACATAAATACAAAGGAATTAGCCGAGCGTATGAATCTAATCCAAGGCGCCGATGAGCATTTGTTTCCAAAAAATGTTGGGTTGTTGATGTTTACTAAAGATCCTGAAAAATATTTTAAAGGAGTTAGAATTGAAGTTGTAAAATTTCCAAAAGGTCCAGGATCAAAAGAATTTGATGAACAAATATTTACTGGTCCAATACAGAAACAACTAACGGATGTTTTGTCATATATTAAAAATAATATAGTTAAAGAAAGAGTTATTAAACATTCTGATCGTGAAGAATCAGATAGAGTATTTAATTATCCGTATGCTGCAATCGAAGAGGCTCTTTCAAATGCTGTTTACCATCGTAATTATGAGCTTCAAGACCCAATTGAAGTAAGAATTTTACCAGAAGCTATTGAAATAATAAGTTATAATGGTGTTGATCCATCTTTAAAACAAAGAGATTTTGATAAAGGTATGGTTCGTGGTCGCAGATATAGAAATAGAAGAATCGGTGAGTTTTTAAAAGAACTTCGCTTAACAGAAGGCAAAGGAACCGGAATCCCAGCTATATATAAATCTTTACTTGATAATGGTTCGGAGAAACCAATTTTTGACACTAACGACCCAGAACGTAGTTTTTTTATTTCCGAAATTCCTATTCATAAAGAATTTAAGGAACTAAGTAGTAACCAAGTAAAAGCATTGATTATCAGAACGTTGGATGACGTAAAACATCTTTGTG
>JBBQCZ010000213.1:0-5545 GCA_038319215.1 Bacteroidales bacterium
AATCATTCAATTGGCGGTTGAATACAAGACCTTTTATAAGTGGGCGAAGGATTATGTGATTAAAAAAACGATGTTTGTATTCAACCGCCAATTGAATGATTACAAAACAGCCCGAAAGGAAAAGATTGAAGTAGATATTAAACCTATTATTTTGACCTATACGCAAGCCCAAGCAGGGTTTAATGTTTCTATCAATGAGAAGGTTTTGACTGTTCCAATGCCGTTATCAATGCCATACATAGACACGTTGCGGAAAGATAGAATAATTGAAACCCAAAACGGAAATGTTGTTTTAGCAGATACAGCCGTAAAACTTATGAATAAAATTCAACAATTATGCTCCGGCACAATCATTACAGAAGATAAGCAAGCGTTTGTAATTGATTATTCAAAAGCCTTATTTATTCAAAAGTACTTCATAGGTCAAAAGATAGCTATCTTCTACAAGTTTAAAGGCGAATTTGAGCTATTAAAGAAAGTGTTCACCAATTACACCACTTCGCCCGAAACGTTCCAAGAATCAAAGGACGTTGTATTTTTAGGACAGTTTGTAAGCAGTAGAGAAGGAATAAGACTTGACACAGCCGAAGCACTTATCTTCTACAACATAGATTTTAGCTTTTTGAGTTACGAACAAGCAAGAAACCGTATCATCAGTAAGGAGCGAACAACACCAGCAACACTATATTGGATATTTGCCGAGAATGGTATTGAAGAAAAAATACTCAAAGCAGTAAGGAATAAGCAGAATTATACATCTTCATACTTTAATCGTGATTATGGACAAGTTAGAAAGTTGCATTCAGCGTGAAATCATGACCTATTTGGAGCGTTGCGGTTGGTATGTTATCAAACTTATACAAACTAATAAAAATGGTATAGTTGACTTAGAAGCTATCAAGAACGGTCAAGTAATTTTTATTGAAGTAAAAAGACCAGGAGAAGAAGCAAAACCGTTGCAAGTTTACAGGCTAAAAGAGTTGACAGATAAAGGAGTACTTGCATTTGTAGCTCACAGTATTGAAGAAGTAAAAACAACACTTAAAATATAAATCAGATGAAAAAAATTATTGAACAAACAGCAAATTACAATCTTTATGAAGCAGACTTTATGGGATTTACACAGACTTTTAGACAATGGCGAAACAATCAAGTAGAGATTAAATTTACGGAAAATTTTGCTAAAGCAAACGGATACAGAAGCATAAATGACATGCTGAATAATAGTCCAGGAATGAGAGAAAACTTAATGTTATTGTGTGGAAGTATTCCTAAATGGATAACCATTGCAGACGATGGCAGTTTCACAGTAAAAAGCACTAAGAATTTAAACTAAAAAAATATAAAATTATGAAAAAAGGACACACGAACAACCCCAATGGTCGCCCCAAAGGAGCTAAGACCATTTACACGGAACAAATCAAAACTGTGTTAGCTAATCATTTTATCGAAAGTAAGGACGGTGCAAATTCAGAACTTGAAAATATTCTTCACGAACTAAAGATGAGTACTGAAAATAAATTAAGTCTTAAAGATAAGATTTCAGCATCCTATGATTACTTTAGAATAATAGCACCACAGGCTCGTGATACAGGCGAAATCGAGCAGGAAACACAGATTAAAAGTGCTCTATTTAATAAATTCTTTAACAAGCAGGAATAGTAACTCAAATGTATAAAATAAAACCTTTTGCAGCAATACAGGAGGTTTTTTTGTTTTCTCTGTAAAAACAAAAACAGGATATTACCTATCAATAAATATCCGTAATTCAATTTGTTATAATTAACAAAGGGTGGGGATAGTATCGACACCCTTTATTATGCTTTCAGAAAATTGAAACCTTTATTGCAAAATTGGAAGAAAGTACTTTAGGTCATTTTTGACCGAAAGTTATGCCCTCGATAGTAGTTATACCATACCGCTATAACGAATAGTTACACCGATGCTTTGCAAAATTGCAACCCTTTGGCGAAAACCTCCCAATGCTAATTATAAGATAGTTACGATACGTTCAACCTACTGTTGATCCCTAAGTCAAACTTAGTCAATCATTACTTTATGATATAACTTTAAGTTAGGGCATCTAAACACACGGAATGACGTGTATTTGGATTTGAGATATAAAACAAATATCGACTTACAGATAAAAGGTAACTCCTGACTGGCTAAGTTCAATTATTGGGGTTCTTCTTTATGTGGTGGGTTTTAAACATTGGGTTGAATACCTGACAACTCAAAATTGGATGCTCTAAGTTAGACTTCGAACTTATTGAATATGTAATAACATTAATATCATTCATTTAATTTGTATGATATAAGTAAGCTAAGCAAAGTGATTTAAAAGCACTTTGAAGTGCATTGACAATTCGGGTTCTCTTCTTTAAGAGGAGGGTTGCAAATGTGGGTAAATCACACATTATAAAACAACAAGAGGTAAATGAGTTAAAATAGTTCTTTCAGATTTATGAATTAAGTAATACGGATATTTTCGCAATAGACTAACTCTTTGATTATCAATAATACGGTAAATTACCCTGATTAAATATCGGAATACCGATAACGGCACATTATCAAGCACTTAGGATACATTCGCCATGATGGCGAACCGTTGAATAGAAAGAAGCGTTTTAAGCCTTTTGAAATATCGTTCCTAACGAATTTACTTTTATTGTTGAAATAATCTACTTGTAGAATATACTTATTGACTTACAAGCTGATTAAATCAAATCAGAGCCGTATTTATTCATTTAGATACGGTTTCTATAATTAAAAAGTATTTCGTTGAATTTTTAGTTTAAATTGAAAATAAATGTATATTTTTGTAGCTCATTGATTCTGGTAATCCTGAATTGATAAAACATATTAAATAGCGTTTTGCTATTGTTTTTTGCTGATAAAACGACCAAAAAAAAGAAGCCAAAAAAACAATAAGTAGAATGCTCACGGTTTGCGTGGGCGTTACTTATTTGGCTTCAGGTACTTGGTCGTACCTTTCAGCAGATAATGTGATGACCCACGCATTTTGTGTTTAATGGGTTTGTTGAAAATTGATAGAAATGATACGTTAAATATTTAATATGTAGGAATATGAAAAAGTTTATGATTAGCAGTTTAAAGTATTTGGGGTTGATTGTTGTTGGTACGATAATACCTTATTTGTTTTGGTTGATGTTTATGTTTATTACTCCATGGTTAATGGATATGTCATGGGGTAAATTTATAATGTTTAGTTTATTCGGGCTTGGTATAATATCTGCATTTGTTAGTGTTTTTGCAATGTTGGCAAGTTTTATTCTAATACACCTTGATACTCACTGGTCGGCAAAAGTGATACCTTTTTTATGGGCGTTATTTTATGGATATATTTCATTTATATTGCCTTGGAGGTTGACTTTGGATTATAACTTTTTAGAGGTAGTTATAGCAATTTCGATAGATATTGAGGTTTTAGCTATCTTTATTACCTATATTTATGGTTTATTTATAAAAAAAGAAGATATATGAAAAATATAGACAAGATACTGAAATACATTTTCGGGATATGTGTAGTTCTATTTATGTATGTAATAGCTCTGAATGGTCGATATGATAAGGTTGGTAATGGAAATGTAATATTAGACAAATGGAAAAAAGAAACATTTGTGATAGGAACTAAAGAATGCCCTATTATTATGAATGGAACAGAAAAAACAAATCAATAGAAACAAAAAAACCTTGTCACATTTTTAAATACTGCCATATTGTTAAAGTTGCAGGTTTCAATAAGTGTACGTTTAAGGTTTAATTTGCAAGTAACAATAGAATATGAGAGTTCCAACTGTAATTAAAGAATTTGCATACTACATAATAACTATGATTGGTATTGTAGTAATTATGTTAACTATTATAGTGATTAAAAATAAAGTAAACTCAAACAAGAAGGATATACAGTCAACAGAAGAATATCAAAATAAGTTAAAATTAAATTGGAATGCAGATTGTATTCTTTATAAACACTTTGATTATAGTACAAATTCTCCTTTTGTAGATTGTTTTTCCACACCTGAAAAAACATACATAGAAGAAGATGACTTTGATGAACACCCAGCAGGTTATAATATATTTGATATTGGTTTTCCGTTTATAACTGTTGGGGATTTTTATATCGTTAAATTTGAAGAGTTGTCAAGAGATTTTTTTAAATATAGAAATGATACCTTATTTAGTAAATATATTTATTTGGATGAAATTAAAATAAAAGTAAATTCTGATTTAGCAAAAGAGACAGTTTATGTTTTAGTTGTTGTTAAACAAAAAACTTGTAATACAATATCTGGGTTTATAATGGATAAAAGTTTGTTATTTGAAGAGGTTTTACGTTTTTCTATAAACGATATATTAAACGATTCTGACTATATTGTCAATAAAATAAACTCTATATCGAATACCAATACATAACGATAAACTTAATTAATTGACATAAAAGGCTGATTAAAAAAATGCTAATGAGGATGATATGATGACGAAAGTTGATTACGAAAAAAATATTTGACGTTTCTTTTAGTATTTAATCTATTGAATTAAGACCAAGATAAAACATTCTAATATGCGAAAAAATAATAATACAATAAAGACCTCACAAACTCGCAAGGACGATATATCGCATCGTTCTCGACCCTTGACAGATTCAGAATTGCAATCAATGAAGCAGGACTTCGAGCAAGCGATAGCAAAACTGAATTTAAAGATAGCTTAGATACCCAATCTAAGTTAAATGCATATTTTAACCACAATATAAAGACAATGGAATATCTGAACAAGTTTCACAAGGAAGCAACGGAGAAGTGCTTAAAGGAGTTAGAGGAACAGAAGAAATTAAAGCTGAACTCAAACGAAGAAGCGAAGAAGCACTTCGAGATGCACGCAAGGATAGCCAAGAATTATGCAACGGAGAAACCAGATTGGATAACGGACGAACAATGGGAACTCAACCCGAACATTTACCATTGGGAACAATCACGCAAAGCGATGGAGTTCGTAAAACAATCGAAGCCAGTAACACACGAACAAGCAGTGGCACAAGCGAAACGGCTGAAAGCCAACCGTGGAACAAGTCAGAATGATAACGATACTTCAATACAATTGCCGAAGCAGAAAGAATACAGCCATACCGAAGGGGAAGAATCAAACCTAATAGACGATAGGTCATTGATACCAGAGTACATAAGGCACGAGCAGCCCTCGAAGGATTAAATGATAATCTTAGGGAAGTGATGCCCGATTAGAACCATTAAATAACAATATCCAATTAATTTTGTTGCGGTTATTTTGTTGTTTAAAAGACATGAAAAAAGCCTACAAATGTATGTAAATACGTATGTAGGCTTTTTAAATTGCTGATAATCAATTGGTTAATTATCATTTTGTACCCAGAGCCGGGATCGAACCGGCATGGAAGTGAATCCACTGGTGTTTGAGACCAGCGCGTCTACCAATTCCGCCATCTGGGCGTTTTAGCGATGCAAAAGTAAGCTATTTTTTGAAACTGACAAACTATTAATAATAG
>JBBQCZ010000214.1:0-5544 GCA_038319215.1 Bacteroidales bacterium
ATTCTGAACAACCTGAAAGTATATGACAGTTACGCATTTGTTGGGAAACCGTGCGATATTGCTGCCCTGAGGCAATATTCAACTTACAATGATGATGTCAAAAACAAAGTCAAATATTACATTTCGTTTTTCTGTGCCGGTATTCCAAGTCAAAACGCGACGTTAGATATAATCAACTCAATGGATTTAAACATTGAAAATATTAAAAGTGTATCTTACAGAAAGGAAGGCTGGCCTGGTTATTTTAGGATTACGGATAAATCAAATAGAAATTATAAACTTTCATATGCGATGACATGGATGAAACTACTTGGTCCCCGTGTTCAGTTTCGTTGTAAGGTTTGTGCTGACGGCATTGGTCATTTGGCAGATATTGTTTGTGCCGATGGATGGGAAAATTTTGATAAAAATGGATTTCCTACGTTCAAAAATGCACCGGGTAAAAGTCTTGTTATTTCCAGAACTGAAATAGGAGAGAAATTAGTTCAGGAAGTTTTAGATCAAAAAAACCTGACACATTATAGAGACATCATAAATTTTAGAGAGCTCGATCAAATGCAACCCGGTCAATTTTCAAAAAAAATATATTTTTTACCTAGACGTTTGGGACTATTACTAAAGAACAAAAATACTCCGAGCTTTAATCTGGAATTCTATCTATTGGCAAGTTTCAGATCAAAGCCAATAGCCTTTATTAAAAATTTTATAGGAATTTTGAAAAGGTCATAACTATAATTCACCATAATCCAAAATTACCATTCTAATTGATAAACAAGAAAAATAAGGTGAATACCTTACGTAAATATAGTTCAAAGTATTAAGAATAATATAATGTCGTATTTTGTTGTTTATATGATTTAATATATGTACATTTATCTCACTATGAGATATATAACACTAAAATCAAACGAGATTCAGGCACTAGAATGGCTTTACAAAGACAGCCCTAATAACACTGTCCGCAAAAGTAGCCAATGCCTTCTTTTATCGCATCAAAAACGGACGATTACCGACTTGTCGGGCATTTTTGATGTAAGTAGAAGGGCCATCGAACGATGGCTTGATAGTTGGGTTAAAATAGGTCTTGCTTCTCTTCCTATCCAGCCCGGGAGAGGCGTAAAGACCCGACTGAAAGGCCTTGAGACAGTGATTGCTGAACAATTAAAAGATCATAACCGCAACCTGAAAAATGTATTGATCTATCTTGAGGAACATCATAAGATCTCAATCTGCAAAAAGACTTTGCAGAATTTTTTAAAAGATACTGGGCTATGTTTGTAAAAGAGTCCGACTGACTTTGAAAAGCAAACGTAACCAGGAAGACTTTGAACTTAAGCAACAACAAATCGAAAGCCTTAAAGAATTGGAAGATAGCGGGTATATAAATCTGTATTTTGGCGATGAAAGTCATTTTGGACTTACTCCAAATGTGCCATATGCATGGCAAACAAAAGGAAACACGATATTATTGCCAGCTGCAAAAGGGAAGTTCTTAAATGTTGTAGCTTTAATGAACCGTAAAAACGACCTGTTCTTTGAAGTGAGTGAAACGACATTCAATACAGACAAGTTCATTTGTTTTATGGATAAATTTGCGAATCAGATAGTTAAAAAGACAGTTGTAATACTTGATAACTCACCCATCCATAAATCTAAAAAGTTCATGGCAAAAATGAGGAAATGGAGAGAAAACGATTTGTTGATTTACTTTTTACCTCCCTATTCTCCTGAACTGAACTTGATCGAAATATTATGGAGAAGAATCAAATATCAATGGTTGCCTTTTGATGCATATCTCTGTTTTCAGAATCTCAAAGAACGTTTGTTGTATATATTGAATAATGTCGGCTTGAAATACGACATTATATTTTAACCATTACTTAAGAAAAGCGCAATGAGGTAATTTATGAAAGTCCAAAAATCGATATTTTCACTTGTATTAGTTTTAATGACGACTACAAGCGTTTTCAGTCAGCAAAAAATGGGAACATTGGTTTTCATTGATAAGGCAGATTCATCTTCCATTATGGCAAAATCATACTTACTTCCATATCTTGACCATTTTGGAATTGTATACGAAGTTGAGGATATTCATACAAAGAAAATATCAAATCGGATTGAGGATTATGCACTTATAATTATAGGGCACGACATGGAAAATCCAGAGACTGCATCAAAACTGATCAGTCAAATTCAGGCAAAAGGTGCCGGACTTGTTTCATTCGATCCCGATTGGCATTCTGACAAAATGGATCCAATTTCAACAACAAGCGCTGGTCAGTCGATTACTTTCAACACTGGGCATTATATCACAGCTTTACACGATAATTTTGATACACTTAGATGCTCAGCTCCAATGCCTTTCAGGAAGATAGCAACTGGTAAAATGAATCCAATTGTTTTTGTTAGCGGACAGCCATTACTACTGGTGTCACAAGGTGATTCCGAGCCACTGGTAACCTACACATCCATGGAATGGATGAGAACAGCTTATTTAGGACCGTTGATGGGTTTCGACGACTGTTTATGGCGCTCCTTTGTATGGGCTGCCCGTAAGCCATTCGTTATGCGTGGATTACCACCATTGGTTACGATGAGAGTGGATGATGTTGCAGGCAGAGGGGAATTAATGGGGCAATCTCCTTTAGGCTGGGTAAAAACAGCGAATAAATATGGATTCAAACCGTGGCTGGGATTATTTATTTATAATCTTAGTCCTATTGCCATAAAGGAGTTACGAGGATATCTGCTTAGTAATCAGGCAACCGCTTCACCACATGCGTTTGGCATTCCGAACCGTGTTCAGGGTGAAAATTTTGCTATGAAAATAGCTTTCAAAATAAAAAAGTTATACAATCTAAGGCTCTTGCCACTATTCGGACAGTATATTTATAACCTCTGCTTAATTTCGGTCGATAAATTAATTGACTTTCTCTCTATTAACCAAACAGCATTATCAACATCTGTATCTACAAGTTCTACTTGGTATCAGAAGAAAAATAACCAAACAGAAACCTCTGCTGATAGTTCCTTCGTTCAGTCTGAGTCCAGATATTATTACTATCCTGAAGCGCTTCCATTGAGGACAGATTACTATGATGAGTTCATATTTTTCGACCATCACACAAGGAAACCCTGGAGCAATTATGAGGCGAAACGTGGGCTTGAAGCTGTTGACAACTGGTATTCCAGAAATGAGCCATTACCAATGTCAAAGTATTTTTTACCGCATTGGTATGAAATGGGAAGTAATATTATTCCACATGCCTCAAAAAAATGGGGAATCGAGTTTATCGGCATGAATAGAGCCATCGATACGCCATACTCTGATGCAATTCCCTGGTTGAAAGGAGCACCTTTTCGACTGAATGAAAATCAAGGTCCTGTAAATGATAGCACTAAAGCTGTGTATTACGCTGATTTTGTAGATATTAATGGTAATAAATTCTTTAATAGCATTACCGAAATCAGGGATGATTATGGATACGAATGGGCACCTGATAATCAAACGGAAAAATCAGCAGCAAGAGGTATACGTCAGTTAAAACGGGCACTTTCGTCTATGGCTCTTGCATCTTTGTTTACGCATGAGACAGATTTTATATACCGGATCAAACCCGAAAGCTGGGAAGAGCAATTTAAAATTATCTCCAAAGGAATCAGTAACTACAAGCCAATGATGCTAAATTTAGATGAAGCCTTGAAAATTGTAAGGGCTCATAAAACGTCACATCTTGCCAAATCTGAATTCAATAAGGGAACAAATACTAGTAACATTAATATTACGGTTGAAGGAACGACTGATACAATTAGTTTTGCGTATGTGTATACAGGCAAAAATGGAAACATCAACCAAAGACTAATTGAAATCCCAGAATTCAAAGGGTCAAAAATGGTGTCAATTTCAAATTAAAGGAGCTTCACCGTAGGCTTCAAATCTCTACATCCTAAAAAATATTTAGCTATAATATCTTATTTTCTCACCATATTTTTTGAAAAAAAAAAATTCTATTGTTCTTTTCCAAAATATTTCCTTATTCGAAATATTAAATCTATAAGAAAACTTACTTATCTGCTTATTTTTGTTTAAGCTACAATCATGGTAAACAATTTATTAAAAACAACTAATAACGTTAGTATGGATAAAATAATCTTTTTTTCTGCGTTCCAGGGGAATGATACAAACAGAGGCTGTCAAGCACTTTCATATGGCGCATTGCACTTAATAAGTAACTCTTACAAGACTGGTAACATAACTATAATTTCACCATCTTATTATATTAGAAAGAAAAGAAATGATGAGTTACACATTATTAAGATTAAAGAAAATGCTTTAGAAATTAAACGAAGATATTATTGGTTGCCAGAGATTATAATAACTAGTATATTAATAAAGTTATTCGGGAAGAAATTTGAGATCGGTAAATTTGGAAGCGATATGGAAAGACTAGAGCATGTTTACAGTATAAATGGTGGAGATGGATTTTCTGACATATATAGTAGTAAATCTTTTACAACTTCATTGTGGCCATCAATCATAGGTGTATTTCTAAATAAAAATGTAACTATGTTACCTCAAACAATAGGTCCATTTAGTAAATTGAGAAACAGAAAATTGGCTGAATATGTACTCAAAAAAGCTAATAAAGTCTATGTTCGTGATTTGGTGTTTGCCGATCAATTAAAAGAACTAAATGTTCCATTTATTTTATCGAATGATGTTTCGTATTATATGATACCTCAAAAAGTGAATATTACAATTGAGAATGATGCGATAGGAATTAATATTAGTGGGTTGGCCTATTATAATAATTTCAGAAATCTTAAAGGTAGATTCCCATATTACAAAGAACTAATAATAAAGATCATAGAGATGTTTCAAATGAGTGGAAAAACAGTATATTTAATCCCTCATACTTATAACAGCAATCACCCTGAAATTGACTCTGATGATTTACAAGCAGCAATAGATATACATGAATTGCTGGGTAATAAATTAGGAGTAAAAATCATAAATGGTGATTATATTGCTCCGGAATTAAAATATATAATTTCAAAATTTGATTTCTTCATTGGGAATCGAATGCATGCAAACTTCGCAGCAATTTATTCCAATGTACCTGTTTTCGGTCTTTCCTATAGTTATAAATTCTCAGGTACGTTTAATCAATATGGTCTAAATGATCATTATTGTTCAGTTATCGATCTAAAAGAGGAGGATATTCAAGATATTATTACCAAAATTGAAAAGTGCTACTCAGACAGACAGAAAACTAAAGCAGAAATGATTCTTCGATCTGAAAAGCAAAAGGACATTGATAAGATATTGGTTTAAATTGAAAATATAAAAAAATGAAATTGAAAAATGAAAATAAATTCACATGAACAAATCAACAATCCTTGACATACAACTAATAAATCTTCCAAAAATTGAAGATCCCCGTGGAAATCTATCGTTTATAGAAGAAGAAAACCAAATTCCTTTCAAAATTCAAAGAACCTATTGGATCTATGACGTTCCAGGTGGACAATCACATGGTGCCC
>JBBQCZ010000215.1:0-5511 GCA_038319215.1 Bacteroidales bacterium
CGAAACCCTAACAGCAAGGCTTGCATCAAGTGGGGGTTTGAAATCGAATTTGGAACTTACAAATAATTAATTAACTTTGCTCGTGGTTTGACAAGAAAGAAGGGACTAATCCCCCACCTGAATGCAAGCCGCAGGCGTTACCGCCAAGTGTAAGAAAACAGAAATGACAGACATAAATTAAAAAGTAAACCATTGTGAAAGGACAGAAAAACGAAATATTGACAAGACAAGAAAGCCGACACTCAAGCCGACCCGATGTTTTTTATTTTTTGCCAACCGCACATTTTTTAAAACAATTGCCGACCCACATTGCACACATTGCCAAAGCCCCACAAGCCCAAGCTCAAACCAAAGCTTTGTCAAAGAGTGCAATTTTGCCTACCCGCAAGAATAATAGTAATAATTTAAAACAAAACTGTTTAATAAATACACAGACATTGATAAAGTATGCTATAACTACATGATATTATGAATGTTCAAATTAAAGCTTTAGTTACTGTTTCGTTTACGGATATTTTCCTTGACGAACCACGCCCAAAGATCGAAGAATTGCTTTTTGGCATACCAACAAGTACTATTCTGACAATTACGGCTCATTTTATGGCGAAAATTCACGCTAAAGAAGACGACTATGCCTTGCAAAGAGAAATTATTAACAGGTGGGTAAATCAACAAACAGATATAATAAGAAACAAAATTTTAAAAAAGTTTGATGAAATTTCAGAGAAACATGGTTTTAAAATTAGCTTCTTCAATAATATAACGAGCCTCTATTTTTATCAAAAGCTTTTCTTACACTATAATGAAGATGAAGATCGTGATTTGACAGCTGATGAAGAATTACGACTTATTAAGGCATATTTACTTGTTTCAGAAATTTGGACAGAAAATGAAATCGAGCATCTAAAACAAAGACCATCAACTGTTGATGAATGGGTAGCATATCTTCTTCCTTTTCAAATGACACATAATGAAATCCAGTCATATAAGGATTTTAGAGCACAACTAATAAAGGCAATTTACTTTTTTAGATTTTTAGAGCAAGATAAGGAGTTAGGTCAATATTTACCCGATTTTTTAAAACAATATGGACTTTCAACATGGCACGAATATTTAAGACATACTTTAATCCCTTATGTGCTTTCAATATCAGGTTCTAAATCAACTGTTCTAGTATTTGATCAAACAAATAGGATTGAAACTGATTATTGGGATTCTTTCTGCATTAAGCTAGAAAAGTATAAAGCTAAACCAGATTTTTTAGAACTAAGAGAATCTCCAGTTTTTAAAATAAAGGAGTTCAATTACCTTTTTTACAATTATAATTTTATAATCGACAAATTGTATCAATCACTTCAGTTTGTATTTAGTAAATTGTTGATTAAAAAAGGTATTGTTAAAGACTTTGGCGATTTTAAATCAAAGTATTATTCAGAGCGTTTTTCTGAAAATTTTATGTTCTACAAGGCTATTGAGCATTGCATTTCTAATCAAAGAAATATCATTGCTTTTAATGGAGAAGAATTAGCAAGTTTACTAGGTGAAAAAGGTCCTGATTATTATATAAGAGTTGACAATCACATACTTCTTATTGAATTTAAGGATGTTCTAATGGGTGCAGGTCCTAAGGTGTCATACAATTTTCAAAGTATTTCTGATGAAATCGAAAGAAAACTTGTTAAAAATGAGGAGGGAAAAGCAAAAGGAGTTGGACAGTTAGCAAAATTTATAAACGAGATTCCTAAGGGAGGTTTTGCCTTCGACAAGTACCAAGGAGATAATTTGATTATTTACCCAATGATTGTGGTAACTGATAAGGCTCTTACGTTATTTGGTATAAACTACTTATTGGAAAATGATTTTTGTAACCTTGTTCAACCATGTGATTACAAAATAATCAAGCATTTAAGCCTAATGAGTCTTGATACATTACTGCTGTTTCAAGATTTATTTAATGAAAATAGAGTTAACTTTTTTGACATATTAATAGGTTATGATTATGATTATCATCAGTCAAACCCGAATTACAAATTTAACAATATGGATAGCTATTTTATTGATTACATTAATTACAATCGCATTCCGTCTCGTGACATGCCTAAAATTTTAAGGGAATTCATTACTGATGAAATTCTAAAATAATTATCTAAAGCAAAGCTTTATCAAAGATTTTATCTTTATACTTTACCAATTAATGATGGAATAATAGTTAAAATGGAAAAAGAATTACAAATAAAACACATCGAAAGTATATTGCCGTTAGTTTTTCAAGACGAGGCAGAGTGCTTTTTGATTAATGTTTATTTGAAATCAGATATAGCACCTACTTTTTTAGAAGATTACCTCAAATATAATTTTGAGCAAATTGTAGTATTAGAGTTGAATGTAAATATACCGCAACTTAAAGAAAAAGTTGTGAGATTTTCAAAACTCCTTAGTAAAACAATAGTCCAAGAAAGTGCTGAAAATAAAACATACTTATTTTGGTTCGAAGGTTTGCAAAATGATTTGCAAGATAATGAAACACCAGAAAAATCTGTTTTAGCAGAGAATCAAATAATTGAAAAAATAAAATCTGAAACCCGTTTACCTAAATGGCTTGAAAAATATATTTTTGAAAAATTACAAGCCAAATATGAACCTGACTTTGAAAAGTTTGATTATAATCTTGAACATTCAACTGAAGAATTATTAATCTATTTAGGGACTTATTTCCCAAGAAGCTTTGCTGAATCCTTTTGCATATTTGATGACGTATTTTCAAATATCTACTATAATAACGAGTTAGGCTCAAAAAACGAATTGAACATTTTAGATATTGGTTGTGGAACAGGTGGAAATCAGATTGGACTTTTAACTGCAATAAACAAACATTTCTCAAATATTCAAACAATCAATGTTTGGGCAATTGATGGAAATTCTGATGCTTTGGAAATATTGAAAAGTATTATTAATCAGTTTATTAGTAATTATTCAATTAATATCAACTACAATCTTCTCAACGAAACTTTTAAGGAAGTAAATGAAATTTCGAAGTCCTTAGATATAATTCCTTGCAAATCCTTTGATTTTATAATGTCTTTTAAAACTATCGTTGAGATAATTTCAAAAGGCAATGGACTAAACAACAACTCCTATTTTAAGTGGTTCGATTTGACTAGTGATTTGTTGAATTCAAACGGATTGGCGCTTATTGTAGATGTAACTACAAAAACTGATTATTCAGATTATTTGCCATTGTTGCTAAATGAACAATCAAGGAAATTTGTCAAAGACAACTCATTGTTCAAAATTTTATCTCCTCTGTCCTGCAATTGTTATAGTCATACATGTAATAATCATTGTTTTTACCAACATGAATTCTATGTTAGTCATAGGCAAAAAAACAAAGATGCGTCAAGAATTGCATACAAAATTATTGGTCGGTCTGCTTTTGTTGATAAAATCCTAAAGGATAAAAAAAAGGGTAAATTTGTAATAAATTGGAAACAACGTAATATTGACTTGCCAGATGGTGGAATTTGCATAAACTCCCTTGGAGGTGATATTTTTATTGATTCCTATAAAATTAGTTAAAATGGATTGGATTAAAAAGAAAATTAAGGCAGACGATGGTACAGAGATAGAAGCGGTAGCTCCAATGATTATTTCTGCAAGCCGTTCTACTGATATCCCTGCATTTTATTCGGATTGGTTGTTTAATCGTATTGACAAAGGATATATCGCATGGACTAATCCATTCAATCAAAAAACTCAATATGTTTCTTTTGATGAAATGCGTTTTATTATTTTTTGGACAAAGAATCCCAAACCCATTATTCCATACTTGGAAAAACTAGACAATAAAAAAATTGGCTATTACTTTCAAATTACTTTAAATGATTATGAAGAGGAAAAACTTGAACCTAATGTGCCACCAATTTCAGAACGAATAGAAACATTTATCGCATTATCTAAGAAAATTGGAAAACAAAAAACTATTTGGCGTTTTGACCCGCTATTGTTAAGCGAAAATTTATCAGTTGGAGAACTAATTCAAAAGATTGAAAGAATTGGTAATCAAATTTACCCATACACGGAAAAACTTGTTTTTAGTTTTGCTGATATCAATGTATATCGTAAAGTTGTAAGCAATCTAGGCAAATCGAGTAATAATTACCGTGAATTTACTGAAATAGAAATTGCGGAATTCGCAATAAAATTACAATCGTTAGCATTGATATGGAAAATTGAACTTGCGACATGTGCCGAAGATATCAATTTAAAAGATTTTAGCATTGCTAAAAATCGGTGTATTGACGATGAATTAATATGCAGAATTAGCAAAGAAGATAAGAAACTAATGCAATGGTTTGGAATCCCTGATAATCAAAACTGCTTGTTTGGTTCAGATTATATTTCAAATCCAAAACTTAAGGACAAAGGACAACGAAAAGTTTGTGGTTGTATTATCAGTAAGGACATTGGGATGTACAATACTTGTAATCATTTATGTGTTTATTGCTACGCTAATAGTTCATCTGAATTAGTTCAAAAAAACATTGCCAAACATAACGATAATTCACCAAGTATAATTTAAAAGTAATACATATGCCAAGAAGATCATTCTATATCAAAGATTCTGAACTTGATGAAGATCAGATTAAAATTATTCAAATCAGAACTAATAGGTCATTTATTGTTAAGGGCTGTGCTGGAAGCGGTAAGTCAATATTAGCTCTTTGGAAAGTTAAACAAATTCAAGAGGAAAAAATGGGTAGTTATTATTTCATTGTATTTACAAAAACTTTACGACAATACATGAAAGATGGCATAACTCAAGTTGGTTTATCAGAAGATAAGGTTCTTTATTATAATGAATGGCAAAAGAAAGGTTGTCCTACAGCCGATTATATTGTAGTTGATGAAGTTCAAGACTTTAATCAAGAGCAAGTGTTACAATTTAAAAATAATGCCAAAGTTGCTACAATCTTATACGGAGATAGTGCTCAACAGATATTTAAATTTCTAAATCCGAAACCACTATCTATTGAGCAAATACAATCTGTAACTAAATTTCCTTATGAACAACTAATACGTAATCATAGATTACCTAAAACAATCGCTAGGGTAGCTGAGATTATTAGTGAAGACGATGATTTATTAGTATTAAGATGTGAAAATGAAGGAACAGAAAAGCCTAAAATCCTCAAGTTTAATAGCCTAAATGAACAATTAGATTCTATCGTGCAAATAATAAAAAACAGAAATTTTGAAGATGTTGGTATTTTTTTTCCAACTAATCCTGATGTTGAACAAGCTGTAAACTATTTTTCAAAAAAAGGATTAAATGTAGAAGCAAAGTATGACAAAAACAAAGCAACTATTAATACTCTTAACTTCAGCACTGATAATCCAAAAATTACTACATATCATAGTGCTAAAGGATTACAATTTGAAGCTGTTTTTATTCCAAACTGTTGCACAAATGAACAAGATAAAAGAAGCCCCTTATATGTTGCTATTACAAGG
>JBBQCZ010000216.1:0-5504 GCA_038319215.1 Bacteroidales bacterium
GGCGAAACATCAACCCTAATCCAACCGTAATAAGAACCATAAGTATCGGTAAATTTAACCCCTATGTATCTGTCTATAGCCCCTTGAAAACAGCCAAAATACCAGCTAGTACAATAATGACCTAATGCCATAGTCCCGGAACTAAAATTATACCAGTCAAATGTTTCATCAAAAGTAGTATTTGCTGGATAATGACATGGTGACCAAGATTTATCAGGAGCATTAAAGGATGTTACAAGATTTTCATTAAAACAATTTATTGTAATAGAATAACAAAGGGTGTCATATGCTGCAAAGCTGGAAATAGAAATATTATAGTCCATAACACCATCAGCATTGAAGTCCATTGAATGAGTACCACTTGGGCCATTGAGTGTAACCGACACATCTGTATAAACAATTTGAGCAGATGTGGTTAGAAATGTCAATATTAAAATAGTTAATAAAAAATTTGTTTTCATGGCGAATAGAGTTTGTTAGAAATATCGATTTAAAATTAAGACAAATAAAATGGAATGTTCGTTGTTTCACTTTCGGTTTGTTGCTAACGGTTGCGGCTATGTGGAGTGTGGAATAGGAATAGAAATTACCTTTTCAAAGTTCCCACGAAGCCAAATTTTTTGGTTTTGTTTTTAAATTTTGTAGTAAAAGCCAAATCAAAAAATTTGGCGGCGTTCGGATGTGCTCTGCACGAACGGTTACAGGTGAATTTCCACATTACACATAGGTGCTGTTACAAACTGGTGGTTGTCGTTCTTCAAATTAGATTTTAAGTTTCTTTGGATCCTGTCTGTTGTCAAATACTGAAACAATAGTTAGTGTGTCTTGACTAATACTGTAATAAAGTGTAATTTGTTTTGTTACAACTGATCTGCGAACATTAAAATTGTTGGTTTTTGGAAATGAATCTGGTTGATTTTGGATAATTGAAATGTGCTTATTCAGCTTTTTCATAAATTTTTTAATCTCTCTTTCTGTCCAATTTTGCTCTAAGTATTTTATAACCTTATTTAGGTTTCTATCTGCTTCGTCTGACCACTTAACTTTAGATATATTTTTCATATTGTTTCATGACGTCAGAGTGATTAATGACTTTGTTTTCTGAAATGTCTTTCATGCCTCTTTCGATAGAGTCACGTTCTGCTTGGCTTATTTCAGTCCACCAATCAGACTTTTCAGCAATACTTAAAAGTTTATCAATCATTTGAGTGTCACGTAGATTCATAATCCACTCCATTAGCTGATATTTTTTAGAATATATGTCCATTTTCGTTCTTTTTACAAAAATACAAATTTCTATTAGACAAAACAGAAACTTGAATTAAAATATTTCTTTTTTAGCAATTTATTTGGGTACTGCGTATGCTTTTTCCACTTGTTTGTAACGGTTGCAAGTAAGCTACGTAGCCCTGCCTTTAGCCATAGGCGTAGGGCATGCAGGGCTATGGAGTTTACTTGTTGTTACAGGTAGTTAATCTTTAAGGCATCTTATACTATAACCATGAGCTGGATTCTGGGTATTTCTTGTTATGCCATTAGCGTCATCCCATATTTTCCTATAATATGCACCCGTATTTGCTGACCACCAAATAGAAACTAATCCTAAATCAGAGTAGAAACTTTGACTATTAGATTCAGAGAAAAAATACTGTCCACTAGGCAGAGCAGAAAAACCAAATTGATTTGTACCAGTATTGGTAACCCAATTATTTGTTGTTTTGAGTTTAAGACCTGCATCAAAACCCCGTAAACCAGTAATGTGTAATTCTGTAATTGTAGTATCAATATAGCTTTCTAATTGAAACCAATCAGAGTCGCTTGGAATATGCCACCCATTAGGGCATAGCCCTTGACGTACACCATATATTAATTCTTCGTCATTGGAGACATAGCCATCGATTGCTGCTGCCCAAGTGTATAGTTTGCCGAATGTTTGGCTGTTAGTTGGATTATCATCATAATCAAACCAATAGCGGGATTCGTAATCATAATTGATTTGTATTCCTGTCCCATCAATTAATGCTGTCCCATCATCATAATGCGTAGACTTAAGATTTTCTTTCATCCAACATTGATTACCAATTTGAACAGTATTGTATATATTTCCATTATAGTCTGTAACAGTTTCATGACCAGTGCATGGCTGACTCAAATATATAATATAGTTCTCATTACTAATTGGTTCAACAAAAACAGAGTTTGAGTGATACGAGAGTTTTTTTGCGGAGATACAGATTGTATCACCAACATTAAATGAAAAATCTGACTTTAGACTTTTTATTGTTGGTGATGTGTTTGATAAATGACAACTTACAGAACTAATTTTTGTTGTGTGAGTTTCGTCGCCAATAACTTTTATTGAATAACTATTATCAGAAGTAGTAATTTTCAGCACTCCGATATTTGCATACGAATTGTAAAATTCAAATGTGTTAATTGCAGACGAAAGATATCTAGTTTCATGATATAGTCTTTGTCCATGGATATTATACAAATTAAATGAAATATCGGTTAAAGGTTTCGACTGAATTTGAAAAGAACAAACCCCAGGTTTATTTGATAATAATACGAAATTACTTAAAGGCTCATTGATTTGACCAATTGCATTTACTTGAGCACCTTGACTAAGATTTATTTCATAATTTGTTACACCAATTGGTAGGTCATAAAGCTTTGCAGTAGTACCATTAGACAAATTCTCAATAAAAATTGTGTCTAACTCAATGGGATTTATTTCATGTTTTGCTTGAACAAAAACGATAACATCTTGCGAGAAAATAATGTTATATATTAATAAACTGATAAATAATAAAAATATTGCTTTCATAATACTAAGTTTTAATGTCAGTAAAGCTGTTCAGCTTTACTGACAAAGTTAATGAATTATTGTGTTAGAATCATTCTTTTCGTATCAATTTCTTTCTTATTGACAACAAGAGAATATAAATACATACCAGGTTCCAACTCATTTGTATTTATCTGAATAGATCCTTTTAAAGTATTTAAAGGATACGATTTTAACAACTTTCCATTCAAATCAAAAACTAATATTTGTGCTCCGCTCAGACTGTTTTCTCCTATTTCATAATTAATTATAGTAGATTCATTAAATGGATTTGGCGTGTTTTGGAATAAAATAGAAGAGCTTTGATTGTATTCATTGCTTTGAGACTCAGTGCTTTTACTTTTTATATTGTCATTGAACTCACAGCAATTCTGAATATATTGTTCAAGTTCATTTATTTTAATTTGTTGTTCCTTAAAAGCTTCAATTAGTAGTGGAACAAGGCTGCTGTATGCAACTGCCTTTTTTCCGTCAGTTTGAGTTCTAACCACCTCTGGAACAACTTGTTCGACATCCTGTGCAATTAAACCCATATGATGCCTGTTTCGTTCAGAAATAACAGCATTCACGGCTTCTGAATCTATGAATTCATTGTTATCGAAATCACTAGTCCCTTCTGAGTTTGTAATATGTGTATAGGTATTGCCATATTTATCTGTAAAAACTAAGGTGTCTTGAGTTGTTTCTTTAATGAAGTCGAAGTAAACGCCTTGTAGATGCATTATTTTTTCGGATGCACTAGTAATGTTTGAAATGTTTGTCTTAACTGATTCATCTGACAGTTCATATAACACATTACAAATTACATCGCCATTTCCCCTGACATGGAAAGTATGATTGCCCGAATTGTCTCTAACAATCCAACATTTGGAAGTAGAAAGCGGAGCAAAGACTAAATTCATCCAACCATAGGAGGAATATACCGCTGGTTGAAAATATGTGTATCCATTTGGACTCACTTGGAGTCCTCCCCCTTTGGTTAGACTTGTTAAACTAACATGATTATCATCATGTATTTTGATTTGTGATTGTGATGTGTTTGAAAACAATACAAAAGCGATTATGCCAATTAAATAAATATATTTTTTCATTTTGTATAAAATTAATAATTAAACAAATTTGTTGTAACAATATTCCTTGCAGTAAAAGTGGTGTTACCGCTAACTGTAAATCCTTTATCCAGAGTTATACCATCAGTAGCCCATACAGTAATGTTCTCATCTTGTGGTATTACCGCTGTTTTACCTGTACCACCCAAGCGTATGTTTTTATGTACTTTAAACATATTTGGATCTGTGATACTAAAACTCGATGGCCAATATTCATAATTAAAACCTTCTACTAATTTATAAGAACGAACATACTCTATTTCAAACCCTTGATTCACATCTGTGTATGTAGAAATTAGACTGTTTACTGAAAGGCTGATTTGAAATTTTTGACCTATGGCATCAAGAAAATTTGTACAAGTAAAATCACTATTTGGGTTTACTTGTCCAGAATTTTCCTCAGCAAACTTTACAGCTTTTGTTAAATGACCATTTGTGAAGAAGTTTATTTCCTCTGGCAACCATTCTACGGCAAAAGTTACCCATTGACCTACAAAAGGAGTTGTAAATGCAATATTCTGCGTTAATTTCGAGACGGTTCCATTACTTTCATCATCATGGATGTTATGATAAAAGTTCTGCATTAATGTGTAGTTACTGTGATTCGGGGGTAGTTTCTTTTCAAAAACATCTATTTCATCATAACGATAATTTGGGTCTGGGGGAAAACCTCCTTGCATACCATACATCCAAAAGCATGGGTCTAAAGCGATATTTGTTGGTAAATAGCATTTTATCTCGATATAACCATATCTAATAGTGTTTTTAGAAACCACATATCCACTTGAGTAATAATAGTCAGAACACAAATCTGGATCTCCCCACAAACAACACTCTGTTGGTGTAGATTCTTGTTTTGCTTTCAGTATAAGTTTTCCACTCTGAATAAAAACATTATTACTACTGCTTGAAAAAAAAGCATAAGATGACATCGAATGACAATGTGAGTTTTTTTTCTCCCACTTATTTGAGTCAAAATAAGTGAATTCATCAGTAAAAGGAGCATAGTTAGTCCAACCTGTAGTTATTTCAGTGTTGGAAGCTGGAAATGCTCCATAAGAGTTTGTTTTACCTTGCCATTCACAGAATGTCTGTGCTCTTGCAAAAGTTGCCAAACTTAAAATAAAGATAATAATTAGATTTCTCATAATAAGTTGATAATTTAAAGTTAAAGTTTCGTTACTCTGATATTTTAGTTCGTTTTTCACTATCACGAACTGGTGGTCAGCCAATTTATAACCCAATCCTCCTTTCTTTAATTACCTGTAACGGTTGCGGCTATGTGGAGTGTGGAATAGGAATAGAAATTACCTTATCAAAGTTCCCACGAAGCCAAATTTTTAGATTTTGTTTTTAAATTTTGTAGTAAAAGCCAAATCAAAAAATTTGGCGGTGTTCGGATGTGTTCTGCACGAACGGTTACCGTTGAATTTCCACATTACACATAGGTGCTGTTACCAGCAGTATTTCTATTTGTCAATGTCAAAATATTTTTTTGTTACAAAACCTGATTTTGGTTCACGAGTGTCTTTGTCAATATAGGAGATTAG
>JBBQCZ010000217.1:0-5444 GCA_038319215.1 Bacteroidales bacterium
ATGTTATAACTGATTCAGATCCTACATTAACAGATGATTCAGTTTCTGCATTAACACCTGATTTAAGATTGTTCATGTTTTGTGGGAGTGTACTTACCAATATTGAAATCGATAACAAAGTTGCAAGTAATTTGCGGTGTAGTTTCATATTAGTTCCTCCAAATTTTTAATTATATATGTGTTTACAGTTTAATTTACATTAATATTTAAAGCTTATAATGCACTATTTATTGATGTTTCATTGATTTAATAATAATTAGAAGTGTTTATATGAGTAGGACATTAAAAATTATTACAAGAATTTTTAATTTTGTCAACATATTTTTATTGGCTTATTTACGTTTCAATTTATTTTGGCCTATTTCGCAGACCAAATCCTTTTTATAGCTAGCCTAATCTAAACTAATCTAAACTAAACTAAACTAATCTAATCTAATCTAAACTAAACTAAACTAAACTAATCTAATCTAATCTAAATTAAATTAAGCAAAGTCATGTTATGTGAAGTAAAGCTAAGAGAAGTGAAATATATTCCTATATTCTACTGCAAAATTCTTCGATTTTGTTTAAAACACGCAAAAACCCTGAAGCTGTTCATTTCTATAACAACCGCAGGGTTTTCATGTTAAATATTTTTACTAATTACTATTTAAGAGCTAGTTCTCCGCGTTCTTTAGTTCTTATACGGATTGCATCGATAACATCTGAAATAAATATCTTTCCGTCACCAACTTCTCCAGTCTGAGCGCGTTCGCAAATAGTTTCAACAAGTGCTTCAACTTGTTCATCAAGAACAACAGTTTCAATCTTAATTTTCTGAATAAATTTGTAATCAACTTCTGAGCCTCTTACATATTCTTTCCAACCTTTTTGCTTACCACATCCCATAACTTCAGTAATACTTAGACCGTTTATTTTCAATGCGTCAAACGCATCTTTTACATCTTCGAGCTTCTCGGGTCGAATGAAAAATTCAATTTTTTTCATCGGATTTGTCCTCCTATTTTTGTTTTTCCTAATTATTATTGTTCAACTAAAATTGCTTTCGTTTTTCAGAGCAAGCTTTAATTATTATTTAATTTACAAATTCTGAATTATTTTGCGGATGCCATAGCATTGATTTAACTCAATTTATGAAGTGCAATTTAAAATCAATACTATTGACAATCCTTCTGTTTGCAAAATTAATGATCCATTCCTGTGAATGCAGGATATGCTGTTTCGCCGTGTTCAGAAAGGTCAAGACCATTGTCTTCGTCTCTTTCAGAAACTCTTAATGTTTTAGTGAACAGCTTAGCTACTGCGATTGCAATTAATGTACCTGCGATTGCAATGCCAATTGTTACAACAATTGCAATGAGTTGTGCAACAAATAACCGTGTATCACCGAAAACTAATCCATCCCAGCGTGCTGCTGAGTTGAGAGATTTCTGTGTAAACAATCCAGTTGCAATTCCACCCCAGATACCACCAATACCATGACATCCAAATGCATCGAGAGCATCGTCATATCCAAGTTTTGGTTTGATTACAGTAATAAAGAAATAGCATATTGGACTTACAAGTAATCCAATAACAATAGATGCCCATATTGGTACAAATCCTGCTCCTGGCGTAATTGCTACAAGACCTATAACTAGACCTGTTGAAGCACCAACCAGTGTAGGTTTGCCGCTATGAATTTTTTCAATAAAAAGCCATGCGAGCATAGCTGCTGCTGCTGCTGTATTTGTTGTCATAAATGCACGAACTGCAAGTCCGTTTGCTGCAAGTGCACTACCAGAGTTAAATCCAAACCATCCAAACCAAAGAAGTGCTGCACCAAGTAAGACGAAAGGAACGTTATGTGGATGATAAGTTGCTTTACCGTGATGTTTCCGTTTGCCAACAAAGAGAGCAAGTATAAGTGCGCTGACACCTGAGCTTATATGAACGACGTTACCACCTGCAAAGTCCACTGCACCTAACTGTTGAAGGAATCCGCCGCCCCATACCATATGAGCCAAAGGATAATAAACAATTATTGACCAAACTCCAATAAATATAAATAACGATGAGAATTTCATTCTTTCGGCAACTGCGCCAGTAATAAGTGCTGGTGTTATAATTGCGAACATCATCTGGAATATTGCGAAACAAAGATTAGGAATTGTAGGAGCAAAGGCTGCTGGCATATCTCCAACTCCATTTAAGCCGAACCAATTGAAATTACCAATTATTCCTGCTACATCTCCTGAAAAAGACAAAGAGTAACCAACAAGCACCCATAGAATTGAGGCAAGCCCCATAATAAAAACTGAAGACATTATCATATTGATAACGTTTTTCCTCTTAACAAGACCACCATAAAAAAATGCAAGACCGGGAGTCATCAGAAGAACCAATGCGGATGACGTAAGCACCCATGAAATATCACCTGAAACTAACTTGTCCATAGTATAACCTCCTCAAAGGGAATTTTACTGATAATTCTATTTCGTCTTTGAAACCATATCAGATACTAATTTGCAATTTAGTATTGCCAAACTTTCATTTAAGCTAATACAAGTAAATGTTTTCCACTCCATTCACTGAACTTTTGCCGGCCAAACATCCAGTAAATACAATAAAAACAGGGCCTTGCTTGATTCTGAAATTCCAGATTTCAAACAGCGACCCCGTTGTCATTTACACTTGCTTTATTAATATGAATAAAATATACCATCATTATTGCATTTTGGCAATAATGATTTTTCATTTATTTTGCACAGACTGTTAATTTTATTTGTTGATTTTGGTGTTAATATTGCTTTATTCGTTTAAAAGCATAAGATTAAACCTCTGTATTTGTTTTTAAATCAGCCCAAACAGAACTTCACTGTCTATTAAGAAAATGAAAAGAGTCGCAATATTATGGCAATTCTCTTACGTTCATAACCAGATATCAGGAAAGCTATAATGTTGATTTTCTAATTAGAATTTTACAGATATTTCTGCAACAAATATTTCATAAAAATGATTAACACATTTTTACTCCATAATCAGGCTCAATTTGTTGTCCTCGAGAGTATAATACAAAGGCACAACTTTTATTCCTTGATATCTCTTTGCAAGTCTCTTGCTCTCGTTATAAACAAATTCATACTCGTTTTCTATTTCGTGCATAGGTGCATAATTATAAAAGTGCTCTTTTGCTTTTTCTTCGTTCCAATTTTCCAAACGGCTAAGACCGTTAATAAAATCATTCATTTTTGATGGTAAATTAACCATTCCGCAGCTGTCGTGAGCAATCAAAACAATATAGTCGATTTGACCAATCGAAATTGCATATGAAACTTTAAACTCGCTATATCTAAGGTTTGCTCCGCCAGTACGAATAATATAAGCAAAATTTTCTGGGATACGGAGTTGTTTACGATTATCCATGCACATCGCTACGAGAAGCTTTGCGCTTTCATATTTTTCAAAAGGTTCTTCGAAATTCTGATATAAAATCAATTTTCCAACAGGTGTTCCAATTAATTCCATTGGTATATCGCTAACATTATTAATTTTTACTATTTCCATTATTTCCTCCAGAAATTGTTTTATTCTTTTACAATTAGTTGTATTTATAAAACTTTACATATGAATATTTTTAAAAATATTCTAATTATATTATTTTTCTTCCTTGAAATTGTATTTAATTATGTTTCAAAGTAAATATTTATTTGACTCTCAAAATAATACCAAATAAGTATTGTTTTTACAAGGTTGTTTTGATAAAAGATTAATTTCAATAATATTTCTATCCTCTTTTGATTTTACTGTGCAATTTGGCAAAGTTTAAAAGCGGAATAAACAATGTTTAACTCCTTAATCATAACGCTTTCTAATTACTGTTTGCAAGGATATATTGTATATTTACAAAAATTAATAAATTTATTCGCTAATGGTTTACCTCCCTCAAAAGGATTTCTTTACGGAACGCCATCGGGGGGATTCCTTTTACTTTTTTGAATTGTCTAATGAAATAATTATAGTCAGAAAATCCGCACTGCATAGATATTTCCGTTGCCGATTGAGTTGTTTCTCTAAGAAGTAAGCAGGCTTTCTTTATTCTGGCTCTAGTTATAAATGAATTTACAGTTAAATTGAATCTTCCTTTAAATTTAATGCAAATTGTTGTTTTACCAATATTAAGATTTTGTGAAATAATTTCTATGGACAAAGGTTTGTCTATATTCTGCTCAATATATGATTTAATAAGAGGAGCTACTCCGCCATTGTATGTAAAAATAAGATCAGAAAATCTTATGTATGAAGCATACACACCAAGCATCTTAGCAATTGCCTCTATTTTATCATGTGGCATCTCTTGCAAATCTTTATAAGTAATTTGTAAGCTTTTAATTTCATCTTCACTAAATATTTTAACAAGTTGCTGGTTGGAAACTATTTCAGATTCCCGGTCATAAACTTGACCAAACATCATAAACGCTATAACAGTGCCTTCATGGGTAATTGGCAGAACCGCTTCAGTAAGATTCATGTGGCATTTATATATGTGTAATCCTTTAATTCTAGTAGACTCCTCAAAAGCCGATTTGTCACAATCTATGCATCTTTTCATTCCATCAGAGTTTTGCTTAACAATATGGCAGAATTTAGAAAGCTCCTTCGGATACGATGCAATTTCTTCCCCATCAAGTCCAAAAAGACCCACTCTTAGACCTGTAACAGTATAAAAGTCTTTTAGTAAATCTACGATTTTACTTTTATCAATATCAATAAACATTCTCTTACGCCACTTTCTCACATTGCCTGCAAAATTATTTTCAATTTCCCTATTTCTCATTCACTAGCACTGTGTGTTTTCTCTTATTTAAAATGGTTCGGTTCTCTAATTGCTTTTTTGATAAGCTTGAGTTAATGCGATAGTCATTGTTTTTGCTACCCTGAGTTCTTGTGTGTTATATAAAATAGTATCATCAATCCCTTGAAAATACTAGCAAATGTATTCAGATTATATCGCTCAGTGAACGATAATGCTATAAAAAGAACTGTTTCAACTATACAAATCAGAACAAACGATTTATTATTTATTTATTGGTGAAACCAGATATTAATGAAACATTAGCACCTATGGGCTCATTGATTGATTGTATTTTACTAACTTACTCCTTAATAGTGATTATATACATGAATCACTGATGTATAAATAAAATAGCGAATAAATACTTTTATCAGAATAAACAAGTTAAAATAAATCTATGATATTTAGAGTATCGTTTAAAAAGTTTCATAGAGTGTTAAGAAGTTTTACAAAGTGTTAAATAATTATAAAAATGGCTATCGTGTTAACTCAGTAAAGGTTGAAAAACTCCATTGAATCATACTAAAATTAAGCAATTACAAATCGAACTGTTTAAAAATTAATGGAAGCCACTTTCCTTGATAGTATTTGTAAGAAACAATAAAGTCCT
>JBBQCZ010000218.1:0-5444 GCA_038319215.1 Bacteroidales bacterium
GATTTGCAGCAAAACGGTGGTCAAAGCTGCCAATCCAAATACCGACCAACGAAACTTTTCATCGGAGGCAGCCAGACATGAACCAATAATGGTATTCGACAGAGCTAAAGGCAAGGTTTTTAATCGAAAAGCAGCAATCCATGGTTGTATATTTTTTGATGACATTATATTATTGTTAATTTTCTGGCTCGTTTTATTTATCTTACATTTTTTTTATAGAGAGTCGAGCGGACTTTTTATATTTGATTTTGCTGCTGAACTCACATGGGTATAAATTTGGGTTGTTTTAATACTGTTTTGCCCCAATAATTCTTGAATAAAGCGAATATCCGTTCCAGCTTCTAGTAAATGAGTAGCATAACTATGCCGCAATTCGTGAATTCCGATATTTTTAGTAATACCCGCTTTTTTCATCGCAGACTTAAAAATAGACTGAACGCTTCGTATGGAATATTTCCCTCCATTCTGCCCTTCGAACAAATAGTTTTGGGGTTTATATTCCAGGTAATACGTTCTAAGTTCATCGAGTACCGATTGTGGCAAAATCACCACACGGTCTTTCTTTCCTTTAGCTTGTTCAATTCTTACCAACATAGTAACACTATCTATATCAGAAAGTTTGAGATGTACCACTTCACTAACCCGTAAGCCCATGCCATAACAAAGTTTCAGAATAAGTCTATGTTTTTTATTTTCCAAAACATCCATCACTTTTTTAACCTCAGTTCGGTTCAACATTTTGGGCAAAGTTAATGGTTTTTTGGGACGTGGAATATCAAAAAACATTTTTTCGCGATGAAGTACTTGTTCGAAATAGAATTTAATGGCATTGATTCGACTATGAATTTCACTTTCCGAAAGTTTAAGTTTATCGTGACAATACAAGAAATAACTCCGGAGACGTTCAGGAGTTAGCGTTTCCACCGAAAATGATTTTAAAATATATAACAACTGAGCAAATTCAATAGTATAAGTCCTAATTGTATTTTCGCTATAACCCTTCAATTTAAGATGCTCTTGAAAGCGCTGAAAAGCAGGCAAATTAATCACATGAATTTTATTGATGACTTCTTTGCCAACAATAGTAGGTTCTAACCCAAAAAGTTCACGATAATGTCGACAATCGCTAACATACCACGCCAGCACCGAAGATGACCACCAAGCTTTGGTATTTGCCCGAAGATAGTTGATTAATTCTTGATTTCTTTCGAAACGAATCCAGATGACTTTTTTTTGGTTGTGCATTCCAGCCTCAAAAACATAGCTTTTATCTGTAAAACTCATATTGCGTATTTTATATTATAGAATCCCTAAGTAAATATCGTTATTCATACTTTAATAATAGATTATGCGCAACAAATATATAACAATTTCTCATGTATAAATCAGATATTTATGTTACATTATAAAATTAATTCGTAAAACCGTTGTCAAATCTTAAAACATTCGTATATTTGTGCGTTACCTGCAAGGCTATGAGGACAGTACAACTTTAGAATATAGACCATTAATACATGAGATATAAATACACATGGAAGACATAAAATATAAAACTGTAGTAGTCAAGTGTACTAACCCCGCTTGTCAGACAAATATTCAACTCTCAATTGGAAAAGTTCCTTTTGGCATTAACGATAGCGGAGGTTGGGTTTTAGAATGCAATTCATGTCAAACAAAATTTCCTTACAAAGTAAAGAATCCAACAGACTATTCTTCTGTTGACAGTGGAGCAAAAATCTTGGACAGTTGGGACAATGAAATTGAGAACTCAAAAGCTGATGTTCTGAAAAAGCATAATTTGGAGGATTTTCCTGACAATTTTCATTTTGACAACTTACTATTTGTTCAAACAGGTGAGTATGAAAAGCAAACATTCAGCGACATAGAGGAAAATATTTTTTTCTGTCCAAAATGCAATACTCATCTAGAGCCAATAGCATACGCTAACCTTACAATAAAACTTGAATCAATTAATCAAGCTATTGGTGCTTACATGAACTATTATCTAAAGGGCAGAGCTGGTAGCCCCGATAGTATTATAGTTATTGCGAACTATAAATGCTCCTGCGAACATGAAACCAAATTGGTGCTATATAAAAATTTTAAGGAAAGGGAATTACCCATTATAGAAGAACAGGAACTAATTTTAATTGATGTTGTTGGGGCAAATCTCGAACTAAATGTTGATGGTATTTATAATCGTGACAGTTGTTTAGATGTTCTGCAAAAACTTTTAATTAGGTGGCAAGTGTATTACAACAGAGTTTTTTTAGCAGCTCCCTTTATCGGTTTTGACTTTAAAAATAGGGAGGAGCAACGAGTAGAACTTTGGAATTGGCTTTTAAAAAACACATTGCCTCACAAAACAACTTTATTGACACGAAAGGCAACATTCAACTCTTTTCTTGAAGGTTCAACTAATACTGGCTTAGATATTAGTGTTTTAAAAAACTATGGACTACTTAATCCGACTGTAGAAGAATTAACAGAAAAGAAAGCACTTTTTAAAACAGATTTTCATGCAAAATTTTACGCTGGGTTTGACAGAAAATCATCCGAAGTATTAGTAGGCTCTTTCAATATTCACGAAGGCGGTTATGTGGAGAACATTCATTTTAAAAAATATGATTTTGGTGATTTTTTCTCAAAGTATATTTTAAAAATGGGTGTAATTTTTGACCCAAGAAAGATTGACGAATCAGGTGAAATTCTTTTCATCACAGAAAATAAAACTGATGGTAAGTTTGTAGCAAATATTGAAAAGTATGACATATCAAGACGTGAAAAAATTTACGAAATAATAAATAAAATGAAATGAGTGGTAACTTGAAACGTCACATCTTCAGACTGATAAAAGGCCAGCAGGTAAAAAAGGCTATATGCAATAAGGGTTTCAGTGGTAATTTGAGCATTGTGCCCCGCTCAGACTTCTGTATAGGTGGACAGGAAAGTAGTCCGAAATCCCTTACTGCATATAGCCTCGACCGTTATGACCCAATGTAATAAAAAAAAATATATCAACAGAAAATCTTTGACGAACTATCCACTTTTCAACTGTAGTTGTGAGATTTTTTTTTTGCAAAATCAGCTCGTTTTTCAGCCTTTGCTAAGAGGACATCTTTGTGCTGGTTAATAAGGCGAAAAAGGAAAAACACTTATACAGTTCAACTATTTTGCTCGTTTCATCGAGTTAGATATTTCTACTAGTGTTAAGTTAAGCTAATAGTGACGGTTTCACTAACTCCGAATATTCAGATTTGCTGTGTGAAGCCGTCTCTACTAACCGCCAGATTTTATCTAACATAACACTAGTTTTTTGTACGCTATAATTATTTTAATATAAAATCTTGTAATTTTGCAATAATTAAAACTAATTCAGAAAAAAAATGAAAAAAATAAAAATAATAAACTATGAAAGAGGAGATGTTAATTTAGACTTATATTATGTACGTGAGTCAACTGAATTTTTTTATAATGAATTTGATAGAGTAGAGAAAATCGTTTGCAAAAAATCATATAAATATAATTCCAGTGTATTGAAAAAGAGCTTAAGGACAGTCAATTATTTTTATGGAAAAACCGTGATTTCTATATATGAAGAAACCCTATTTGGAATTGAAAGAGCACGATATAACCGAAGAGAAGGAAGTGCCATTTTCGATTCTAATAATTGTATAGAATCAATTAGAAAGCCCCGTGCTGACCTACTTTCCAAAGAGACAACAGTTAACGTAAGAATGTCAAGTTCTAATAAGTTTTTTTCAAATGACATGTCTGATAATTATTTATCCTCAATAGATGAATTTACATTTGACGACAACAGTACACATAGTTTAAGATTAAGATACAATCATAAAGATAATTATGATTGGTCGGCTAGTTATTGCACTGGAGCAAAAGATAGAAGTAATCTTGATATGAATTGGTTCTTAAACCAAAATACAGATTTTGTATTCTTGAACTATCATACTTTTTATCTCGGGCTTTTAGGTTTTCTGGGTAAAAAGAGACTATTATTTGAAAACTCTAGCGAATCAAGAGATTATGAGTATTTTTATAAATATGAATTTGATGATGATAGTTGTATTACAAAATGTATTATTACTAATACATACAATCCATATATTGATTATGATGATTACGAATTCCTTAAAGTTAAGTTTGGCACTTATAAGTGTGCGACAGTAAATATAGAATACAATTCTTTAGAGTTTTATACACAGAAATATATAGAAATCGTTTCAGACATAGATGAATGTAAAAACATCGAAAATATTATTAAAGAAAAACGCGAATTTAATCTTAAAAACAATTTACAAGAAAATGAGAAGGAATCTAAACTGTTAGTTTGTAAATTAAAAGAAATTAAGATATATGGAAAAAATATATATGACTTATATGTAATGTTAAATGAGTTAAAAGATGTAGCTGAGCAGTCAAAAGAAAAAAGTATTTTGATCTCAAAAATATATTATTCTTTACATTACTATAAAACATCATATGAAATATTTAAAGAAGTAGCTGACAATAATAATCCTGACGACATTTTACAACTTGCTAAACTAAAAGAAAATGCTAATATATACAACGATGACCACTGTATAAGAGACAAAGGTTACTGGGGTTTACCAGAGAAATATCGTTTATAGCCTAGTAATAATTAATAAGCTCTAAAACTTCATTAGAGTTACGTAATTGAAATTCGGCATTGACGAACGAAAAACAAGATCTTAGTTGTTGAAAAACATAGCTCCACCGCCGTTATCCGTAGCGTATAAGATGCTGCATTTGTTCGGCATAGCGAAAGACGCTATGCCGAAGTTAAAAGGAAGTCTCCAGACTTCCATATTGATAAACAAAAACACAAAACAGAGCCTTGCTTTTAACCCGATGTAGTTTGAATACTACGCCAAACAGGGAAAATTCCTTGATGTGACTTGATTAGCAGCAAGCCTAAAAAAAAACAAACTACACAAATGAAGATATTTGAACCGATAAGATCGCTTAAAGAACCGCTATTTTCAAAATTATATTTTGCTCAGGCGATTAGCCTTTTGGGCGATGCTTTTACATGGATTGGAATTGCTCTCCTGGCGTTTGAATTTGGTGGTACACAATCGGCTAAAATTTTGGCAATAGCTCTAACGCTAAGGGTTACTGCCTTTATCATTTTCGGCTCTTATGCCGGTGTATTGGCTGACCGTTTCAACAGGAAGAAAATATTGATATTTACGAATCTAATTCGTATGATAATTGTATTTTCGTTGGCTTTTATCACCAACGTATGGCAATTGTACATTTTGATTTTCGTACTCAATATATTTAATGCTTTTTTTACACCAGCCTATAAAGCGTGTATTCCACAACTTATTTCGCAAAAAGAAAATTATGGGAATGCCATTGCATTATCGAATGCCACATGGCAACTATTAGGAATACTTGGA
>JBBQCZ010000219.1:0-5396 GCA_038319215.1 Bacteroidales bacterium
TTGTTAAAACTTCTAACTGACTGTATTCCGACAAGTCAAAACTATTATATTCGTTTTCGAGTAAGTGATGCATTTGACGTGGTGAATAACAATTTATAAAATGAGCGCCATAAGTCCCAGCCAAGTCAATAAATTTATCGAAATTGTCTTTTATTAGTAATGTTCTACCAAAAACACAATCAATTGCTACTACGAGTCCAAGTTTATTTGCAGCCTCAATGGCATTTGTAGCATAACCAAAAGCATTTGGACTTCCTTTAACAGAATTGATTTGATCTGCATTAAATGTGTCGAGCGAAATCATAACTCCTTTTAATCCAGCTTGTTTCAAAATCGCTAATTTATCCGCAGTAAGCTGATAGCCAGTTGACAATAACCAAAATCGAGTCCCAGTTTTCCCAAATTTTTGTAAAATCAACAAAAGATCGGCCCATCTCATCATAGGTTCGCCGCCAGACAGATAAATGCTTTTAACTCCAGATTTAATAAGTCCTTCAATTGTGTTTAGAATTGTTTCAACACTGTTTCTTTCGGCGCTTGTATGAAGATTCGAATTGTAACAATATTGGCATTTAAAAGGACATTTTGAAGTGATGCAGACAATTGCAAAAATCAGTTTTGGCTGTTTGTTATTATTTATCCATTCAATGTCACGTAAAACATAATCAATAAAATCACTCGAATTTACTGGCGGCATGTCAGGAACTGCAATAATTTCATTTCCAGCTTTTAAATATCTGTTAGAGCTTGTTTTAAAAAGGCATCTGCTATCCTTGTAATATTTTCTTATTTCTTTATGTGATTTGAAAAAACCAAAATGTGATACAGCCCTTGCATACAAACGAGTTAAGATCTGCATATCTATCAGTTTCTTCCGAAATCCATATATAAAATTAGTTTCTTCCATTATTTTAGTGTTGTTTCGAAAACGGCATATTCATTGTCTTGTTGCATTTTTGCGCCAGTTACTCTTTCGATATATTTTAATGCCATATTAATACTGTCGATATTTTCTTCAAAAATAAATCCACCAGCGCCAAATTTGTATCCACCAGCAATAACATCGTGTATCATCTGATTTATTAAAGCCATTTCAACACCTTTTTTACGAAAATCGGGTTCTACAGCTATTTCGGTAAATCTAAAAGTCTTAATCGGATTACAAAATTTGTAGCGCAGAACGTCATAACCGAATTTATTACTAGCTTTAAGTTGTCGATTTCTTTTCAAAAGTTGATTAAAATCTGGAAACCAAAGTAAAAAACCAACCGGCTTGCCATTATATTCTGCAAAAATTAGGTTTTCGTTTTTTAGCAAGTGTCTAAACGACTCAAAGAGTTCTAAATCTTCAATATCGTCTCTATCTGCCCAAAATGGATGGTTTTTGAAACAAGAATTATTAAGTTGTGTGTATATCTTGGAGTATTCCTGCAAATTTGTTCTGTCCAGTTTCTTTATGATTATGCTAGAGTCAATTTTTATTCTCGATGCAAGTTTTTTGTAGTGATCTGAGCTGTGTGCGAGAAAACTGTACGAAACAATCTTTCTAATTTTGAGATGATTAAAATAGTCTTGATAATATGACAAGCTATACGGCAAGCCAAAAACTGGTGTACGGTCAAAATTGTTTAATAATATTCCTGCACCATAATTCAAATGACCATTTAATCCAAAACAGATTTTGGGCACATTTGGAAAGCGTTTCTTTGCTTCGACGATAATTTTGTCAGCAATTCCCGTTAATCCTTCTATTGCTTCGAAAAAAGCGACCTGAACATACTCTGGCAATCGTGTGTCATAAATAAAAGCAAATCTGCAAACTGAAACATCATCTTGCATTACAATTATCGGGAATACTTTTGCGTGCGAATGAAAATGACTTTGACCATTTACCACTAACTCCAAAATATCATCCTCAGACGACCGGTAATATGGATTCTGATTATAAACTTGATTCCCAGTTTTATAAAAACACTCAAGTTCCGATTTTGTATTTACGTCTATGAATTTCAAATGAATAATTCTTTAGGTTTTTCAAATCCTAAAAAGCTTGTATGCATTGAAGCACAATAAGCTCCAGAATTTTCAAAGATTACAAAATCACCAATTTCTGCTTTTGGTAAAATACAATTGTGCGATAAATAGTCGCGTGAATAAGTAGAGCAGCCAGAAATTTTTGATTGAAATTCGCCATCTGCTTTCAGATTACAATCTTTATCCAAAATATGCACAGGATGAACAGCGTCATCAGGATATAATAGTGGTCGTGGAAACTGAGTTGAAGATGCATTTACACCAACATATTGAATATTACCTCTGAATTTTATGTCAGTAACTTTGCAGATAAAATATCCAGCTTTGCCACCAATTATACGTCCCGGTTCTAAAATCAGTTTAATCGATTTTCCTCTGATTTCTGAAAAATCATTCATTAACTTGCTAAGTTGGTCTTTATATAAATCAAAGTCAAAAACGTGATTATCCTCTTCTATAATTCCAAATCCACCACCAAAATCTAGGTATTCAATGTTTGGAAAATCGCCAGCTAGATCAATAAGAGCATTGTAAAAACTAATAAAGTAATTTACATCAGTTATGTCAGTTCCAACATAAATATGAAGTCCATTTATCAATTCTTTATGTTTGACAGATTGTATTTCTGCTAAATTTAAACCTAATCTACTGTTTTCTCCAATAAAAAAACCTGCCTTGGTGGATTTTGGTTTGTGCTGAGCATTGTCGATATTGCACCTAATACCAACAGGTTTTCTAGGGAAATTCTCAAACCAATAATCTAATTGAGAAACAGAATCAAGATTAAGATATACGTTTTCGTTATGTAATTTGTGCATCATTTCCTGCTCAATAGACGAAGCGGTGAAAATAATTTGCTTTCCCTCATAACCAAGCTTTTTTGCTTCATCGAGATGCATTTGTGAATTAACAAAAACATTGCAGCCATGGGCTTTAATCAGTTTAAGAAAATCGTTATTACAATTTGCCATTGTCGCAACATGAATTGCTGTGTTCGGATATTTTATGCTTTTAAAAATATTGCAAGTTTCAGTAATCACGTCCTTATCATACACATAAACAGGAGTTTTTATTTGAGAAATTCCCGTTTTCATCCAATTTGTTAGCTTTTCTGAAATCATTTACGTAGCACTTTTTAATTAACTCAAATATAAACGATAATAATTGTTAAACAAATACAATTAAAAAAAAAATAGGACAGGAGCGAAGCAATATTTTTGCAATGTAATTAATAAAAGAAAGGGGCTATTCTGCAATGCAATAATAACCCCTTTTCTATTATTCTGATTTTTCTATTTCTGTGAGAAAAAATTAAATACACTTTCTTTGTTTAATTCGGTTACAGTCATGTGAAACTTTCCGTTTTTGTAAACAAAATAATTGAATGTTTTTCCTGTAATATTTTTTCCAGGGAAGTCTTTAACAAATTTTGCTGGATATTTCCATAATACATACTCGTCTTTTGAAAAAACTTTTTCCATTGTTACTGATGAACTTATAGCGTAAGGGAAATAAATTTCAGTTTTAACTGTGGGAGAACTTGTGCTGGTAGCAGTGTCTTTAGGTAAATCAGATGTCGCTGCGGTTAATATTCCAGTAAAAATCACTAAAATTGATAATATAACTAACTTTTTCATAACTGTTTTATTTTTAAATTTAACATATAACACATCCAATACGATTAAGGTTTAGCAAAAAGAGTTAATGGTTTGTTAAAGATTGTTAACGAAAATAAAACGATTACGAATTGATGTAAAAAAGAGCCTTTCTGGAGCATTAATTAACTTTCATATTTTTTTCTTTGCAATAATTCCAATTTTAAGTAGTTTAGCAGTAAAATTAACACTAAAACACAAAGACTTAAATAACGCCTTATTTTATGTTAAAAAAACTGATACCAATTTTCTTAATTATTGCAATATTTTATAGTTGTAATAACAAAAAAGATAAGCCTATAGAAGACATTCCTGTAAAACCTACGACTCAAGTTATAGAATATGTATTAAAAAGTTCTTTTCCACATGACACTTCGGCATTTACAGAAGGATTTTTAGTTCACGATGGCAAATTTTGGGAAAGCACTGGAGCAAGTCTTAATTTGGCTCAAACACGATCTTTATTTGGAATTCTTGATACAACAACTGGCAAGATAAATGTTAAAGTGGAACTTGATAGAGTTAAGTATTTTGGAGAAGGCATCTGTTTTCTAAACGGAAATGTTTATCAGCTAACTTATCAAAGTAAAATTGGGTTTGTTTACGACGCCAAAAGTTTTCAAAAAATTAAGGAATTTACTTTGCCAACAGCGGAGGGTTGGGGAATGACAACTAATGGTAAAGAACTTATTATGAGCGATGGAACTAACAATCTAAGTTTCCTTGATCCAAACTCTTTAAGAGTAATAAAAACTCTTGCAGTGTCGGAAAACGGCTATGCTTTGGACTATTTAAATGAATTGGAATATATAAAAGGGTTTATTTATGCAAATGTGTGGTCAACGAATTCAATAGTAAAAATAAATCCTGATGACGGTAAAGTTATTGGCAGACTTGAACTAAATTTTCTTGCTTACGATGCTCAAGAAAAGTACGCTGGCTCACTCGAAATGAATGGAATTGCTTATGATTCGATAAATGAAAAAGTATATGTGACTGGCAAAATGTGGCCGAAAGTTTATGAGATAAAGTTTAATTTTTAAGAAAAATAATGTAGCCACAAAGGCACCAAGGCACAAAAGAGATAAATAAGACCACGGAGTGCACGAAGAATAAAACCACAAAGTTCACAAAGTAAAAAACCGCAAAGTTCACAAAGTAAAAACCACAGAGTTCACAAAGGGAAGAACCGCAAAGTTCACAGAGGAAAAAACCACAAAGTTCACAAAGTAAAAACCACAGAGTTCACGAAGGGAAGAACCGCAAAGTTCACGAAGGGAAGAACCGCATCCGCCGCGGCGGAGCACGAAGGGAAGAACCACAGAGTTCACAAAGTAAAAACCACAGAGTTCACAAAGGGAAGAACCGCAAAGTTCACAGAGGAAAAACCGCATCCGCCGCGGCGGTACACAAAGAAAAAATACGTTTGCGACAGTGGAGCAGAAGAACACAAATTTTTAGCACAAAGGATATAAAGCTTGTTTAAGCTTTTCTTTGCGTACTTTGCGCCTCCTTAGCGTCCTTTGTGGTTTGTTGTAATCAGCAACTTTGCATCATCAATTTTTAGCAACTAAAAATCACCAGTTTTTAGTGAATAAAAAAGCCTCCATATTTGTAGTTGGAAAACTAAATATTATGAAGGCAAGACATAACAACAAAAAGATTATTATGTGGTACAAAGTTAATGAATTAAAATCGAAAGATTAT
>JBBQCZ010000220.1:0-5332 GCA_038319215.1 Bacteroidales bacterium
CGTATCATTCCTGTATCATCTGATACATTTCCACGCCTCGCAAAACGACCATCATCTTCAGTTCTTAAAGTTACCAAAATTCCGCCCATGCGTCATTATCGCGATGCCCTGCGTGAATATCTAAATGAGCAAAAATAAAAATAAAATTATTAAATGTGATGTCAAAAGCAATATGTTAACGAAACGAAAATTATATTACCATATGGAGTCGGCACTTCGGATGTTTTGATTGCAGTGGTGAAACAACTGATGCAATGATATTTGGTACGAAACAGCCCAATCACGTAATGTAATTGGGCTGTTATATTTTTTTATAACGCAATAGAATATTGAAAGAATTTAGTTGACCATCACGGTTTAGAACCTTTCAGAATAGGGCAGTTGAGGGATTGTTTGATGGTTTCGATGGATAGCAATTTGAGCCCTCTAGGTCTGGGTATTTGAGATCAAAATGGGACAAATGGGACACGAAACACGGTGTGTCTCAAAGGACTAAATGGGACATAAAAGGTGTCTTATTGATATTTTTTAAATACGACCAACTTCGGCTAATTTTCGATAATGTGCCCCTAAGGCAGTTAATTTGCATGCCTTTGAGTTTATTGCTGCATAATACATATGTTCCGCATCGACTGGAATTACTAGTCCATGGCGATTGCATAATTGAAGCTCTTTAAAAACTCTGGTATGATCTTCATTCACAGGAAAATCCTTGAATTCTTTTGGAACATTTTTCCTGTCTGGTTCAAAGGATGGATCAAGTGCAAATTCATCAGTTGGATTTTTGAAATAAATATATAAATTTCTGAGCACATCTGGAGATATCTGTGGAGCTATATGGCGAAGTGTTACAAATGTTTGAACATTTGCTTTGTAGATTGGACGCTGTTCCCATGATCCTAAAGTTTGATCTATATGGGAATAAACTGAAGCAGGTGTGATGCGACCAAGTATGTCTGCTGAGCCACCGCTTAATCCATCTAGGAGGATGCTTGTAAACAGTCCTTGTTCATTATTTTCTGCTGCTGTCTGTTCACGATGACATGCAGTAAGAATAGTCACGCCACTACCAATGACAGAAATTTGACCACTTGTAAGTCCTGCAATCTCACCTGTATATCCTGAATTACAACTATCTAAAATAATTACAGTTGATTTAATACGCGGTGATGCATTGTTTGCCATTCCAAGTATTTCAGAGAGGGAAATGCCCCAGCTTCCTCTTTTGCCATCTTGACTGACAACGTAGCCCGTATTGGTTATGGGGTCTATCACGCCGTGACCAGCAAAATAAAAAAGTGCTGTTTCGGCATCGCCCGAAAAAAGCTCACCTAAAGCCGTTTGAATAACTTCACTTTTAACATTGTTATTGTCACTGCTTATTAGTTTAATATCAAAATTTGGTGAACCGTCACCATTTTTTTCAAGAATACTTGCAATGGAAGCTGCATCATTTTCGCAACCATGAAGTGGTATGTCTGTGTATTTATCAATCCCAATGATTAATGCTTTTCTCATATGTTTATGCTAATTCTCTTATGCCATTAATAATAGAGCTTGCATTCCATCCAACAATTTTGTCAGCATTTGATTTGACAATGGTGGATGTTTTTTCGCTTGCCCAAGGTTCGATCGCAAGTATTGGTTTTGGAGAACTAAAACTCTTTTTAGCTAAGCTAATTTCCTTATCTATCCACTTGCTATAAGAGGCATATACGCCAGCCATTACTATTATTACATCACAAAATGCCATCTGTCTTTTTATTGCATCCTCAAGAAGCTTTGCATCGGGAGCATTGTGAATAGGGTCATTTTTTGGAACTGAGTAATCTTTGTAATTAAAGCGTGGGTCGTTATCAAGCATTTTTATGAGTTTTTCATATGCATCACTATATTGCCAAGAGTGGCTAATGAAAACGCTGTACTGTTTCATATTATTTTTTTATTAAAAAATTTATTATACAAGCTTGTCGTTTATTCTATTGAGAATTTTTCCATCAAGTGGAAATGCATCGTATGAGGTTCGGTCAATCCATTTTTTTATTGATGTGTTCCAAATTGATGGAAGATCTTCCTTATCATTATTCCACACGTAGTTCTTACCTGAAAAAATATGGTGGTGGGCTCCTAAAAAGTCTTCTGGTTGCAGTTGGTTCAAGGGAATTTCATTTCCTGAATGGATTCTTACTATTTCATATGGAGGCAAAGTTCCTTGAAAGTCCGTTACTTCCTCCCATCCTGGTTTAGGTCTTTTATATGCCCAATGATAAACTTTTATGTAATCTAAGTTCATGGGCTGATCGGTAACATTTTGAATGTCAATCCATTCGCCAGCTAGTTGCTGTTGCGGATACAAATTTCCAATTTTATCTTTTCCAGCAGGATTTGGTTTTGCTTTGATAATTTTCAAGTTCATATTGATTTTTTGTATTTCTAAGATTTTATAAATGCATTATATATTAGTATTGAAAATTGTGCAATAGCAATTTGTTCAACAAGTTGTCAACAGTTGACAATGTCATGAAAGCATACTAAACTGTAGGTATGATACATCCAATTCAGCAGAAATTAATGGAGCTTTCACAGCAATATGACCTAAAAAAAATGGGTCTTCGTCAGATTGGGAAACTAATTGGCGTAGAACACCCTCAAAAGGTTAAATTTCACCTTATAAAAATAGGTATCCTTGATGACGGCAAAAAGTTAAGACCAGATAAGATCAAGCCTTTTTTTCAGGTGCAAAGCA
The DNA here is from genome assembly GCA_038319215.1 of Bacteroidales bacterium. Taxonomy (GTDB): domain Bacteria; phylum Bacteroidota; class Bacteroidia; order Bacteroidales; family ML635J-15; genus Bact-19. Next base: position 2,747 of record JBBQCZ010000220.1, read on the forward strand.
GCAAAATTATTTCCATTCCAATACTTGGCGCAGCAAATTGTGGAAATGCAGCTATGATAGCAGAAAATCGAATTGAAGGAATGTTGCCAGTTTCAAAAAAACTGCTTCCTTTGAGACTGAACGTAGTAGATCTTTTTGCTGTGAAGGCTGTGGGGTCATCAATGAATAGAGCAGATATTAATGGTAAATCAATTGATGATGGCGATTATGCGATTATTGATGGAGGCGATAAAGATGCAAAAAATGGTGATTATGTTCTATCAATAATTGGCGGATTGGCAAATATTAAAAAATTCACCGAGGACAAGGAAAATGAGCAAATTGTGTTGCAATCAGAATCTGATAAATTTTTTCCTTCAATACATATACATAAAGATGATTTGGATGAGTACCTTGTTAATGGAAAAATCGTTGAAGTCATAAAACAACCACGAGATAATGATGAATACACTTATGAACCTTTTCCAACTAATTAATAATTTAAAAAATAAAACAAATTGGAAATTTGCAAAAATACACCCTCTCGCATAACGAGAAGAAAGAAAAATGGGAACTTAAAAATGATAAAACAAATCAGGTTGTAAAAAAGTTTGAAACTAAAGAAGTGTCTACTGCAGGTGATGTATTAAAAAAGATTTTTTTGATAAATGCTTCATTAAAACCTCAATGTATTTTCTTAAAGGTGAGCGATATCCTGACAAAGAAAAAACTATTCAGGAATGGATGGAAAGAGATTCTGCTATGGATAAGAAATTGGAAAATGCCACGGAGCCATGTGGTGTTTGTTGCATCAATTGTAGCTCTTCAAAAATGAAATGTGTCTCCCGTGATCTAATGAATTATATTAACGGCAAAGACGAGGTTGTATTTATGTTTGAATGCGAAAAGTGTGGCAAGCGGAGAGCATGCTGGGAAAATGGAAAAGAATGGGAATCAAAACCAAATCCGTGTTCAAAATGCAATGCAGAGCTGGGATCTGTTTATACGAAAAAAAATAATACGATAAAAACTGTTTATTTCTGTTCTAAGTGTGAGTACAAGGATGTGGAGATATTGGATTTAGTCGTTGGACAAAAAGAGGGAGATGTTGATCCTAATTTTGAAGCTAATCGTATAGAATATTGTTTATCTATTGCAGATGGATTGGAATATAGTGCTCAAAGAGGAAGAATGGATGCACTGAAGGATTTAGTTGGGGACTGGGAAGAAAAGAATAAAAATAAGGAGTTGTATGATGTAATTGAAAAGATAAGGGAACTTACAATAATTGAACTGGAAAAGTTACTTGTTCCGATTTTAGATAAAGCTGGGTATGTTAAATTGCAACTATTGAATCCTGAAATTGAAAAAGATGTTGTCATTTCATTCGGTATTTATGATAGAAAAGTGATCGTAAAAAAATGGGTAGTGAATACGATTTGAAACGACTTCTAAAAAAGACTCTGGAAGATACTAATTGGCGATTAATGAGCGATGGTGTTAACTATAAGTTGAGGTTCCTTTCCGGACGATTAAGAGGCGTTGAGAGGGGTGAGGGAATTAAAAGACTATCAGAGACGGTATTAAAAAATCGGAAAAAGGTATTGTATTTTTAATTTTTAAATATTGAAAAATAATTATGGAAAATCAAGATGAGGTACAAAACGAATCTTTTAAGGATAAGATTAAAAGCATACATTGGTTTGTTCAGGTCATAATTTATGGGGGATTGTTTTCATTGATTTTTTCTGGTGAATTCAAAAATTTGGCAGGGGCTATGCTTGTTTTGTCTTTGTATTCCGCATATTCTTTATTTCGACCTTCTCTTAAAAATAGAAGACTCTTTTATATTATTATTTCTTCGGCATCATTTATTAGTGTTTTTATTTTGATAGCTATTGGGCAATTATTGGATTAGGTGTAATTTATAAGAATTAGCCATATGTTTATGACAAAAAAAGAAAACAATATTAATAATCCTGCTTTTGATTATTGTCACAGTTGTTGTGTTGGTATATAAAAAGGACCAGACAAAACAAAATTCAAAACAATCCACTCAAGAATTAAGAAATCAGCGAGAAATTTTAGAAATTCGTAAATTTGCCGATATGAAAGTTAAGGCAAATCTTCCAATGGTAAAAATGTTCCAGTTGGAAGTTATATTGCAGGTGTGTCGACAGATATGAAGTCGATGTTAACGGGAAAATTATAGAATTTGGCTCTCGTAATTTTTCTGTAGGTAGCGAAAATGAAAAGAAATATGATTACAATTCTTGTTATAATCAACAAGAAGTGGAAACGATGGCTTATCAGTTCATTGTTAAAAAATTATCAGGTGTTGATTTGGAAAAGCTGACATTAATTCAGGGCAATAAATCTTTTAACAATACGACAAACTATTTTTTTAGATGGCATATATCACGTGGCAAATGAGGGCGCTGCTACATGGTATGATGGGGCAGTGGAGCTTTATGAGCTCGCAGGATTGAAGACACGTATCATTCCTGTATCATCTGATACATTTCCACGCCTCGCAAAACGACCATCATCTTCAGTTCTTAAAGTTACCAAAATTCCGCCCATGCGTCATTATCGCGATGCCCTGCG
>JBBQCZ010000221.1:0-5320 GCA_038319215.1 Bacteroidales bacterium
GATACGACAAGTACAATAGCCGAAGTTTATTTAAAATAAAATCTATAAACGACACATCAATTTCGTTAACTCAATTTTTCAGCACAGGATTTCAAAAAGAATATTACATGCGAAAAACTGTGCTAGAGGAAGAAAATGAAGATTTTTAATTCTTAATTTTCTATTCTTATGTTTTAAAATACATAAAAATACCACTGCTGTTTAAAATATGTTTTATATAATTGTACCGAATAAAAGTTTTAATATTTATGATGGACACACCAGTAAATGCAAATATCGTTAATTCGGAAATAGAGAAATCGGGATTAAAGAATTTAGGAAAAGCGACAATACGCGAAATTGTTGGACTTGTAAATAAAATACAGGAAGCCTCTGGCGTTAAATTTATCCGAATGGAAATGGGAGTTCCTGGATTAAAACCACCTCAAATAGGAATTGACGCAGAAATAGAAGCGCTAAGAAATGGCGTAGCATCTGACTATCCAATGGTTGATGGTGTAAAATCTTTAAAAACCGAGTCTTCGATATTTATCAAAAACTTTATGGGTATCGATATAAATGCCGAATCGTGTATTCCTACCGTTGGTTCAATGCAAGGCGCTTATGCTACGTTTTTGCTTTGCGCGAACTTAGAACCAGCAAAAGATACTGCTCTGTTTATTGACCCTGGTTTTCCAGTTCAAAAACAACAGTTTAAAGTTATGGGTCATAAATATGAGAGTTTTGATGTTTACAATTACAGAGGCGAAGCACTTAAAGAAAAAATAGAATCATTTCTATCCAAAGGAAATATAAACTCAATAATTTATTCTAATCCTAACAATCCGAGCTGGATTTGTTTTACCGACGATGAACTTAAAATTATTGGAGAATTAGCTACAAAATATGATGTGATAGTTATTGAAGACTTGGCTTATTTTGGCATGGATTTCCGCAAAGATTTATATCATCCTGGACAAGCGCCATATCAGGCATCTGTTGCAAACTATACCGACAACTATGTATTATTGATTTCTGGTTCAAAAGCATTTAGTTATGCTGGGCAAAGAATTGCAGTTGTCGCCATTTCTGATAAAATTTATAATAGACATTATCCAAATCTTTTGGAACGTTTTGGATGCGATAGATTTGGATATACTTTTGTTTTAAGAATTATTTATGCTCTAAGTTCTGGAGCCACACATTCAGCTCAATACGCTTTAGCTGCAATGCTAAAAGCTGCAAATGAAGGTAAATTCAATTTCATTGATGAAGTTAAAGAATATGGTAATAGAGCAAAAATAATGAAACAGATGTTCCTTGAGGCTGGATTTAAAATTGTTTATGATAAAGACCTGGGTGTAGATATTGCAGATGGTTTTTATTTTACAATTTCATATCCTGGATTAAGCGGAAGCGATCTTGTAAAAGAACTATTAAATTACGGAATTAGTGCTATTTCACTTGATAATACTGGAAGTACCAGAAAAGAAGGGCTGCGAGCTTGTGTTTCTCAAATTACAAATGAAAAAATGACGGTATTACAAGAGAGATTAAATATCTTTAAGACTAATCATACTAACTAATGGCCTTAATTTTAAATTCGCAAAACCACACTGCCGAAGGAATATTGCAAGTTTTATCTGGAGCTTTTCCAGATTTAAAACCTTATATTTCGAATAAGACTACTATTATTATTCCAAAAAAGAAAATTTCATGCGTTGTAAGACTTCGGAAAAACAAGATTAAAATATACGGAGATCTTAACACCAAACATCCATTGAATATGATCTTAATTATATTTGGAATATTATTAGGTCTTTTTGGTGTTTTGCTTTTTGCTCCAATTCTTTATCTTTCTTATGCTAAGGCTAATAGTAAATTTAAAAGAGAAGTTTTTTCTGCTCTAAATAATTCTGTAAATGTTTGATATTGACCAATACATTAAAATTTTTGATAATTACACTGGTTCTTTTTTAAGTCAAAGCATTTCGGAAAACACTAGAGAAAATATATATTTAAAAATACTACACAGTAAAAATGTTTTAATGCATTGTGAAAACATTGCAAAATCTGAGAATCTTGATAAAGAAGACTTTTTTGTTGCTCAACTTTGTGGGCTATTCCATGATATAGGGCGTTTCGAACAGTTTACAAAATATCATACTTTTAGAGACGACCAATCGGTATATCATGGAGCTCTTGGAGTTGAAATCCTGGAAAAGGAAAAAATCCTAGAAAATTTGCCAATAAAAATTCAAGAGTTTGTTTTATCAGCTGTTTTAAACCACGGATTGATAAGAATTCCAGAGAATACAACAGGAAAATCTCTATTTTTTTCAAAACTAATTAGAGACGCTGACAAAGCTGATATATTTAGAATAGTTGCAAAATACTATCATAGCTCTGGTCCACGAAATATTGCTTTGGAATATGGTCTTGATGACTTACCCGAAATCTCATCAAAAGTTTTGGATAGTTTTTATAATTTTAGCATAATCTCAAAAGACGATCTTAAAACACTCAATGACTTTAAAACAATGCAATTAGCATGGATTTTCGATTTAAATTTCAAATACACAAAACTGCATATCTTAAAGAATAATTATACCGATATTGTGCTAGATAGTATTACAGACGAAAAGCCAAAATTAAGAATTAGAGAAATAATAAGTGGCAAGCTGTTAATCCAGTAATTATTGCCGAAATACGTTTTGACGATGTCATTCTTCATTTTGACGATTCCATGTCATTTCGCAAAAGCTGCATGACCATGGAATGTCAAAAGCTAATGTCAATAAACAATAAGTTAGGAACGAAACTTAATTTTTATTATTTTTGAAAAAAAAAGCGAATTATGAAAGCATTTAAGGCATACGACATCAGAGGGATTTACAATAAAGATTTTAATAAAGACGACGTTTACAAAGTGGGATTTTTCTTGCCGCAAGTACTAAAGGCGGATAAAATTTTGATTGGAAACGATGTTAGAGAGTCATCACCTGAGATTCTAGAATATTTGATAAAAGGGATTACTGATGCTGGAATTGACGTATATTATGCTGGTTTAGCAACCACTCCAATGATTTATTATTCGACTGCAAAATTTGGTTTCGATGGTTCGGTAATGATTACCGCTTCGCATAATCCTGCCGAATATAATGGATTAAAAGTTTCTGGAACAGATGCTCGTCCTGTTGGTTACGACACAGGTCTTAACGAAGTTGAGGCGCTAATGCAAACTAAGGAAATTGTTGTTGCTGCAAAAAAAGGAAAATATCATGAAATTAATGTAAGAGATACATATTTTGAATTTCTTAAATCTTATGTTCCGGATTTGTCAAATCTAAAGATTAGTATGGACATAAGTAACGGAATGGCAGGATTGTTTATTAAAGATTTGTTGGGTGAAGACATTTTGTATTTCTTCGACGAATTGGACGGACGTTTTCCAAATCATGAAGCCAATCCACTTGTTGCAAAAAACATTGTTGATTTGCAGAATCACGTAAAAGCAAACAAATCGGATATTGGGGTAATTTTTGATGGCGACGCTGACAGAGTAATGTTTGTTGACGAGAATTCACAATTCATTTCTCCTGATTTAATGATTGCCGTCCTCTCCCATTATTTCCTCGAAGAAAAAGGTTTAAAAGGGAAAGTAATTCAGGACATACGAACATCGAAAGCTGTTGGTGAATATATTGCTCAATTTGGCAGCACAATGGAAATGTGGCGCGTAGGTCGTGCTTATGCAGCAACAAAACTTAAAGAAATTGACGGTATTTTCGGTGGCGAACTTGCTGGACATTATTATTTTAAAGATTTCTATTTTTCGGATTCTGGTATTCTTGCCAGCTTGTTAATTTTAAATGTTATTTCTAAGATGAAAAAGAAAGGTATTTCGGTATCTCAACTGATTGGAAAAATTAAGAAATATGAAAATTCAGGTGAGATAAATTTTAAAATAGAAGATAAACAAGGCGCTATGGACGCAGTTATTGATTATTTTAAAGCAAAAGAAAAGCCAGATGCATTCTTCGATTTCGACGGTTATAGAATCGAATATAAAGATTGGTGGTTAAATATTAGACCATCAAACACTGAACCTTACTTACGATTTTTATGCGAGGCAAATTCAACCAAACTTCTAAATGAAATTAAAGATCAAGTAATGGGAATTATCGAAGCTTTTGGTGGAGAAATTACGGAGGGACATTAGGACGGAAAATGGTAAAATTAGTAAATGGTAGTTGGTAATTGGTAAGTGGTCCCGAGCCTTTGGTTCGGGATAAGTGGTGGTTGGTGGTTGGTTTTGCCGAATATCCTCACAACTTATTTAAGATGGTATTCGTAAATTACAAGTTCTCGATCCTCTAAAGTATTCCATACAAAACTATTTCTTTCCTTATTAAAGAAAACACTTAAAGCACTGTTATTCCCATATTTCTCATCATCAATTGTAACAAATAAGCTATCTTTACTTGATACAAAAAAATGTTGATTATCATCTGAATTAATCGCAAAGTCATCGTGATAACGTTGAAATGTATTAACAATTGATGATTCTTCATTAGAGTATTTATAGCATAAATGATCGATATTACTGATAAACGTAAAACTCAAATTCTCGTTTTTATCATATTTAATATCATAAAATACAGTCGAGTATGGACCCAAAACTTCTCCGTCATTATAAACATAAAACAATTTACTCTTAGCTTCCAATTTACTGAAAAAGAATGCAAGTTTTCCACTTTCAGAAACAGTAGAACCAGAAATTTGAAGAAAAGGACCAGAAATTTCACCATTATTATTAATATATCCGTCAAGGTCATTATCTACCTCAGTGTAACAATAAATAACTTTTCCATTGTCGGCTATATGAGAGAACAAACATTTCCCATAAGGCCCTTCAATAATGCCATTATTATTAATATAAACATCATTGGAAATACTATCTTTATGAAAACAATATAGGAGTTTCCCACTATCATTTATTGCAAAACTATAATTGTCTATACTTTTAATTCTGTGAATACGATTCCCAAAAAATGGGCCTATGCTTACTCCGTTATGATTAATATAATAATTATTAAAATACTCTTCATTATAACTTGGAGCCGAGTACATAAAAGCATATTGCCCACTTTTAGTAAACCCAATATTTGAAATTTTCACAAATGGACCTATCGAATTACCATTGACATTAACAAAATTAGCATAAAAATCGTCGTAGTAGTACCCAAAGACAAATTTTCCATTGTCAGCAATAGTTTTATGATTTGTATTTATATTTGAATATGGGCCAAAAATCCTTCCGTTTACATTAATATATGAT
>JBBQCZ010000222.1:0-5283 GCA_038319215.1 Bacteroidales bacterium
AAAAAAACAAAAATGCCAACGCTTCGCAACATTAAAAGAGCTGCAATGCCAACACACAAGCCGACCCAAATTGCAGCACATTTAATTTTGCCCAACCGCACCCAAAGCCCACCCACCACCCGACAACTGGACGGTTGACACTTTGACGGCAACTTTTGACAACAACCACATCGTAAATTGTAACTTAGCGAACTAAAAAATAAAGAAAAACTCAATGAGTGAAGATTATAAAAAGATACTAGAAGCCCAACTTTGGAATATAGCCAATACGTTAAGAGGCAAAATGGATGCTGACGAATTCCGTGATTATATTTTGGGTTTCATTTTCTATAAATACCTAAGCGAAAAAATGAACATTTTCGCTGACGAAATATTGAAGCAGGACAATATTAAATTCAGAGATATAACACCAAAGACAGCAGACGGCAAAGAATTTATTGACGCCATTAAAGAAGAAGCACTTGAAAAATTAGGCTACTTTTTAAGACCTGAGGAACTTTTTACTGAAGTTGCGAAACGAGGCAAAGGCGAAAACGAAGATGATGTTGACAAATTTGACGAAAGCAAAACTAATTTCATTTTAGAGGACTTACAAAAAATCCTTATTAATATCCAGTTGAGTACAATGGGTACAGACAGCGAAGAAGATTTTGACAATCTCTTTGAGGATATGGATTTGAACAGTTCCAAATTGGGTAAAACACCCGAAGCAAGAAATGCAATCATTGCAAAGGTGCTAACGCACCTTGACAAAATTGATTTCAAATTGGAGCATACCGAATTAGATGTTTTAGGTGATGCTTACGAATATCTTATCGGACAGTTTGCAAGTGGTGCAGGAAAAAAAGCAGGTGAATTTTATACACCACAAGAAGTTTCTAAAATACTTGCCAAAATTGTAACCACAGGAAAAAGCAAACTCAAATCGGTTTACGACCCAACTTGTGGTTCAGGTTCTTTGTTGCTTCGTGTAGCAAGAGAAGTAGAAGATGTAAGTAATTTTTACGGACAAGAAATGAACCGTACTACTTACAACCTTGCCCGAATGAATATGATTTTACACGGTGTGCATTACCGCCAATTTGATATTAAACAAGACGATACACTTGAACACCCACAGCATATTGACAAACAATTTGAAGCCATTGTAGCCAATCCTCCATTTTCGGCTCAATGGAGTGCCAACCCATTGTTTACAAGTGACGACCGTTTTAGCCAATACGGAAGACTTGCACCAAGTAGCAAAGCCGACTTTGCATTTGTGCAACATATGATTTACCATTTGGCAGACAATGGTACAATGGCAATTGTATTGCCTCACGGTGCATTATATAGAAGTGGTGCTGAGCAACACATTCGCAGGTATTTGATAGAAAATAAAAACTTTTTAGATGCTGTAATTGGGTTGCCAGCCAATATATTTTACGGTACAGGTATTCCAACTTGTATTATGGTTTTCAAAAAATGTAGGGAAAATCCTGAAGATATTTTATTCATTGATGCTAGTGGTGATTTTGAAAAAATTAAAACTCAAAATGTTTTAAAAAAACAAGATATTGATAAAATAATTGAAACATTTCGGGGAAGAATTGAAATAGATAAGTATAGTAAAAAAGCAAATCTTAAAGAAATTGAGGGTAATGACTTCAATTTAAATATACCTCGATATGTAAATACTTTTGAAATAGAATCCGAAATAAATATCGATGATATTGCAGTAAAACTCAAGGATATGGAAAGTATTCTACAAACAAACTCAAAAATAATTTCAGAATTCTGCAAAGAGTTAGACATTTTAACACCCTTTTAAAAATGGAAAAGCAAATAAACATTCCACAATTGCGTTTTCCAGAATTCAAGGACAATTGGATTAAACATAACTTAGGAGAAATTGCAAATTTCTCAAAAGGTAAAGGAATTTCAAAAGCCTATATCGTTGAAAAAGGTGCCACTGAATGTATTCGCTATGGTGAACTTTATACAACTTATGGTGAAACGATAGACGAAGTAAAATCAAGAACAGATATTGAAGAAGGCGATTTGGTATTCAGTGAGGCAAATGATGTAATTATTCCAGCATCAGGAGAAACACAAATTGATATAGCAACAGCTTCCTGCGTTTTAAGAGGAGGAATCGCATTAGGCGGTGACTTGAATATAATCAGAACAAAGAACAGTGGTGTTTTTCTGTCATATTATTTGAATAGTAAAAAGAAGTTCGAGATTGCGAATTTGGCTCAAGGAATTTCGGTTGTTCATTTATACTCAAGTCAGTTATCCTTATTAGAATTAAATCTACCAAGTATTGAAGAGCAAAATAAAGTTGCTTTATTCATTTCATCAGTTGATACTCGAATTAAACTTTTGAATGAAAAAATAGACCTCTTAGACTTTTACAAAAAAGGTATTATGAAAAAACTCTTTTCGCAAGAGTTGAGATTTAAAGATGAAAATGGAAAGGAATTTACAAAATGGGAAGAAAAGAAATTAGGGGAAATATTTTATTCTGAAAAAGGGAAAGGAATTTCAAAAGACAAAGTTGTTAAGAACGGTAAGTATGAATGCATCTTGTATGGCGAACTTTATACAAAATATCAAGAAGTTGTTTTTGATGTAATAAGCAAAACTGACATTGAGGAAGGCATAAGATCAAATATTGGCGACTTACTTATTCCAAGCTCAACAACTACAACGGGAATTGATTTAGCCAATGTAACGGCCTTGAATAAAGCAGATGTTTTATTAGGCGGTGATATAACAGTTCTAAGAAGTGATAAGCAAATCAACAATGTATTTTACGCCTATTATTTATCAAATCATAAAAAAAATGAAATCGCAAATTATGCTCAAGGCATTACAATAGTTCATTTATATTATTCACACATTAAGGATATGCTTATTGATATTCCAACATTTGATGAGCAAACTAAAATTGCAAATTTCATTCAATCAATTGACTTGAATATATTTTCATTAAACAAAGAAGTTGAATTTTTGACCAATTGGAAAAAAGGTATTTTACAAAAAATGTTTTGTTAAGGAATGAAGCAGACCACAGACATATTAAAGCAATTAGAGACTCAATACTTCAATATTGAATACTATCATACTATTGTGGGTAAGATAGAAGAAAATGTTGTTTCAAATCCTGATATTGCAATTGAAAGTTGTAAATCATTATTTGAAGGATTAGGGAAGTTCATTATTTTAAACATTGATAAAAGCTTAAATTTTACAGTTGTAGATAATTTCAAATATAAAAGAGCAATTTCAAAAGCTGTAGAACTATTGGAACAAAAGGATTTAGAGTTTGAATCTGATTTTTCAAAAAAATTATTAGAAGTTCTAGATATTTTGGGAAATATAAGAAATGACAGAGGAGATATTTCACACGGAAGATTAGCACCTAAACCAAAAACAAGTGATAGTCACTATTCAAATTTTGTAATGGCATTAACTGATTCCTTTGCTTCTTATTTGCTAATTTCTTTTTCTAGAATATCTGTTCCTAAAGAATTGCAATATGGGGACAACACTGATTTTAATGAATGGCTCGACAACGAAAATCCAATTGGTAATTTAAGTTACAGCAAAGCAATATTTGACCAAGACCAAGTAGCTTATGAAGAAGAATTGGAGAATTATTTAAATGACAAAGAAACAGTAAGTGAAGATGTCTAGACAGTCGGAACAAATATTAGAAGAACAACTTATTGCCCAATTGCAAAAATTGGGTTACGCTTATATTGTTATCAATAGCGAAAAAGATTTATTGCTCAACTTAAAAGGGCAATTGGAAAAACACAATACTGCTTCACTAACAAAAACAGGCAACGCACAGTTTACCCAAACAGAATTTGAAAAGGTATTAAATTTATTAAGCAAAGGTTCAGTTTTTGAAAAATCAAAAACACTTCGCCAAAAGCAACATATTGTTAGAGATAATGGAGACAATTTATATTTTGAATTTTTAAATACCGAGCATTGGTGTCAAAATCAATATCAAGTAACCAACCAAGTAAGCCAGGAAGGTAAATTTAAAAACCGCTATGATGTAACGATACTCATAAATGGTATGCCATTGGTGCAAATAGAATTGAAACGCAGAGGCTTAGAACTCAAAGAAGCATTCAATCAAATCAATCGTTATCAACGCCATTCGTTTGGAGCAAATTCCGCTTTGTTTCAATATGTGCAGATTTTCATAATCAGCAATGGAGTAAATACAAAGTATTACGCCAACAACAGAAACCAAAGTTTCAAACAAACTTTCTATTGGACAGATGTAGAAAACAAAAGGCTTTCAAATATCCTAAATGGCTTTTCAGATACGTTTTTAGAGCCTTGTCATTTGAGCAAAATGATATGCAAATACATAGTGCTGAATGAAGCCTATAAAATACCAATGGTGCTTCGTCCTTATCAATTTTATGCAGTTGAAGCCCTAATAGAAAGAGTAAAAAACTCAACCAAGAACGGTTATATATGGCACACCACAGGTTCGGGCAAAACCTTAACCAGTTTTAAGGCCAGTCAGATTTTAATGCAATTTCCGCAAGTTCACAAAGTGGTTTTTGTAGTGGATAGAAAAGATTTGGATTACCAAACCACCAAAGAATTCAACAGTTTTCAAGAAGGTTGTATTGACGGAACAGACAATACACAAAACTTAGTAAAGCAGTTTACAGGAACTTATGTAGATAAAAAAGGCGAAGCGAAAAACTCAAAACTCATTGTAACTACTATTCAAAAGCTAAACACAGCCATTAGCAAATTGAAGTATGAGGCGAAAATGGCAGACTTAAAAGACAAGCGTATCATTTTCATTTTTGATGAATGCCATAGAAGCCAGTTTGGCGACACTCATAAACGCATCAAAGCGTTTTTCAATAATGCTCAATTGTTTGGCTTTACAGGCACACCCATTTTTGCAGACAATGCCGCCAAGAACGAACACGGAAAACGAACAACCAAAGATTTATTTGAAGACTGTTTGCATAAATATGTAATTACAGATGCCATAAAAGATGAAAACGTTTTGAAGTTTTCAGTTGAATATGTTGGCAGATATAAACATAAAGACGGACGAGAAACCAATATTGATATAGAAGTTGAAGACATTGACACTAAAGAGTTGATGGAAGACGAAACCCGTTTAGAAAAAATAACGGATTACATTATTGCACACCACAACCGCAAAACACATAGCCGAGAATTTACGGCAATGTTTTGCATCAACAATGTTCCTACGCTTATCAAGTATGTTGATTTATTCAAAAAGAA
>JBBQCZ010000223.1:0-5263 GCA_038319215.1 Bacteroidales bacterium
ACCCTCCCGACTAAAAGTCGGGATGCTCTAACCAAATGAGCTAAAACAAAAAAAGCTTCCAATTTCTTGAAAGCTTTGCTGTTACTGTGGTCCCACTAGGGCATGATCCTAGGACCCCCTGATTATGAGTCAGGTGCTCTAACCAACTGAGCTATGAGACCGATATAGAATTAATCTATAGTATTTCAATTAACGTGCGGTGCTCTAACCAATCCCGAAAAATAGAAAAATTTTCTAAATTTTTCTAAATTTTTCGAGGAGACTCGAATTTATTTAAAATCCGTTTCCTCCGGATTTTACAAATTCGGTCCTGAGCTATGAGACCGATATAGAATTAATCTATAGTATTTCAATTAACGTGCGGTGCTCTAACCAATCCCGAAATTTAGAAAAATTTTCTAAATTTTTCTAAATTTTTCGAGGAGACTCGAATTTATTTAAAATCCGTTTCCTCCGGATTTTATAAATTCGGTCCTGAGCTATGAGACCGATATTTCAAATTAACTTGTTTTCGTTAAAACAAGGATGCAAAAATAGATAATTATTTCAATATTTCAAAAAAAAGTTTTTTATTTTTAACTTTGAGCAAATATTTTTTACAGAATGAAACTCTCCCTAAAAAAAAACATATTCAAGCTTTTATCTTTCATTCAGAAAAACGAAAAGACATTGCTAATTATTGGGATTGCGATTGTGTTATTAAGATTTTTTTGGCTTAACTATATTAACTGGGACACAGGTGCTATCTCGAATGGATTACATGGAATAAAACACTGGTTGGACACTGACAGATATCTCGAAGGTGCTGAGAAACTAATCAGTGGAACCGACATAGAAGGCCGCGAAAATCAGTATTTAGGTTATATGGCAGTAATCGCATTAACACAAATCCTAAACTTACCACTTATTTCGATAGTGATTATTCAGTTGATTACAGCCCTAGTTGCTGCATTTGCATTATTTGACATTGCCAAAATGATTACTAAAAACAAATGGTCCGGGCTTTTTGCTGCAGCACTTTTTCTTTGCAATCCATTTATCGTGCAATGGCATTTGTACATTTTAACAGAATCACTCTATACTTCTTTTGTAATATTTAGCTTTTGGTCTCTTGCAAAAATTTCCGCAAATAAAAAGCTACTTAACTATATAGTCTCCATAATTATTTTGACATGCACAATGTTCATACGCCCTAACGGTTGGATTTTACTTCCTGTTTTTGCAATATTTTACTTTATTTCTTTCAATTTTCCAAAAAAGGTCAAACTAATAATTGCAGGAATCACAATAATTATTTTTGTTGTAGGAGCTGGCAGCATAAACCTTTTCAAAGAGTCTATTCAAATTACTACTCCTGTAGAAAATCTTCAAAAAGGCGTAACAGTCTGGGAACACCAAGAGTTATATCTAAATATGCCTCAAGAGCCAAATTTACAATCCGATGATTGGTCAAATGGAATAAAGTATATTTTTAAACATCCAGGTTCCTCAATAAAACTTGGAGCCTATAGAGCTGGGTACACATTAATACATATCAGACCATATCATTCGACAAAATATAAAATAAGAGTACTTATGTGGGTTGTTCCAGCTTATCTTTTTGCGCTATTAGGCTTTTGGTATTTTAGAAAAAACAAAATAAATACAGCTGCTTTACTAATAATTTCAGGACATTTACTTGTGGTTGCTTTAAGCTATGCCGAACACGATTCGCGTTTTGACATTTATATTTTACCCATTTTTTATGCTCTAGCTGGGGCTGGGTTTATAGAAACAATCAATAAAGTGCTAATGTATTATAGTTTTAATAAGCAAAAAAACATATATAGAAATGCACTAATTTAGATTAGAAATCTCATCACCTAGAAATTAACAAGGCTATCGTGATAAAACTCTTTTTAATCTATTTATTTTTAGTTTTGCATTGCTATTTTTCCTGTATATTTGCATTTGTGATAAAAATAAGAAAACACATATCCTCGGGCAAATTCATGCTTATTCTAGTTTCACTTGGAATAGCTCTCATATTCTTTTCTTGCAACGCAACCAAGCATGTTCCTGACAATGAATTTTTACTTTCGGGAGCAAAATTTAATTGCGACAATTCCGAAATAGATATGGAAGATTTGGAAACTACTTTAAGACAGAAACCAAATCGAAAAGTATTCGGGATTAGATTCTACTTATATCTACATAACAGAATAAATCCGGAAAAAGAAAAATTACGAGAAAAAGAAAGAGTAATTGCCGAAAAAGAAATTAACGAACGCAGAGCAAAAAAAGGCAAAAAGGCAAAAGAAAAAATATATTTTACAAGATGGGTATTGAGTATTGGAGAGGCCCCAGTTATTTATGATGAATTTGCTACCGATAAGACATTAAGCACAATAAATTCGTTTCTAATGGCTCAATCGTACTACGATGCTGAAGTTTCGGTTTCTAAAAGCTTTAAGAAAAAGAAAATCTCACTTACCTACGATATTAAAACGGGGAAACCATTTATCATAAAAAAGATAAATTATGATGTTACAGATCCGTTTGTTCTAGAACTAATTACTTTAGACAGCATAAATTCATTGGTAAAAACCAACGGAAAATTTAACACCGACATTCTGCAAACAGAACGTGAACGACTCGTAAGAATGATGAAAACAAATGGATATTTCTATTTTACGATCAACAATGTTCACTTTTATGCCGATACTACTCAAAATAAATATGACACTGAGTTAACTATCGCAGTAAGAAAATCCTTTGCAGAAGAAAATCTTGGCGAGAATGAGCCATTCCTTTCTCAAACATTAAGAAATATTTATATCTATACAGATTACAATCCTCAACTAGCTGACGCTGACCCAGTTGCTTATGAAATGCAATTAGACACTATTTTTATAGAAGGATTAAACATTATTTATAGAGACATATTAAAAATTAAACCTTCTGTTTTTCTACAATCTTGCTTTGTAAAACCTGGCGACAGGTATAATATACAAAATACCGAAAAAACTCACAGTCATCTTTCCAATCTAAAACAGTTCAAACTTATAAATATTAAACTCAGTGCCTCGGAAGATGTAATTTTAGAATCTCAGAAAGAAAAATATCTCGATGTTCACATTTACCTTACTCCTCTTGTTAAACAATCATATAATCTGGAGCTAGAAGGAAACAATACCTCTGGAAACATTGGTATGGCTGGCGGGATTTCATACAATAACAAAAACCTACTTAAAGGCGCAGAAATATTTTCACTTAAAGGAAGTCTTTCTTTTCAAACTTTAAAAACAGATAATCCGTCACAAAGAGCACAGTTCTTTAACACATTAGAGTATGGAGGAGAGCTAAAGATGAATATCCCAAAATTAATGATTCCTTTTTACAATAATATTGAATTTATAAAAGACCACAATCCAAAAACACAGATAAGCACATCGCTAAGTTATCAGCAACGACCCGACTATACTAGGTCTATAGCTAATGCAAGTTTTGGATATTTTTGGAAAGGAGGAAAAAATAAATATATCACTCACTATTTTAATCCGATAGAAATATATTCAGTAAAAATCTTTAATTTCGACCCAGCTTTCCAAGAACAAATTCAACATCTTTACATTAGATACTCATACGAAGACCAATTACTCTCTGTAATTAGTTACGATTTTATGTTTAACAACCAGAGTATCACAAAATCTAAAAGCTTCTCGTACTTATGGTTTAATTTTGAAACTAGTGGAAATATCCCAAATGCCATTTTCGCTTTATCGGGAGCCGAAAAAACAGATGGTTCGTACAAAATTATGGGTGTTGAATTTGCACAATTTGTAAAGGCCGATATTGATTATAGATATTATCAGGTTTTTGACGAAAGAAGAAGTCTCGTTTACCGAGGTTTTTTAGGCTTTGGCTTACCTTATGGAAACTCAACCAAAGGACTACCTTTTATTAAAAAATATTTTATTGGTGGGGCAAATGATTTAAGAGCATGGCCGGTAAGATCAATTGGTCCTGGTTCATATTACAACCCATCAATTAGCTATGACCAGATTGCCGACATGAAACTTATGTTAAATTTGGAATACAGGTTTAAACTTATTTCTTTTATTAATGGAGCCGTATTTTTAGATGCTGGCAATATTTGGGCTCTCGATAAAAACGACAATCGTGCTGGAGCATTGTTCGACTTTTACAGATTTTATAACGAAATTGCATTAGGTACAGGTTTTGGAACAAGAATAGATCTGTCATTCTTTATCCTACGTTTTGACTTTGGTATTCCGCTTCATGATCCAACCTTACCATTGGGTCAAAGATGGTTTGGAACATTTCAAACATTTAAACTTAGCGATTTTACATTTAACTTCGGTATCGGATATCCATTCTAAATATTCTGATTATGAAAAAGCTCATACTCATATTACTCGTTTTGGTTTTAACTAAATTAATAGCAGTAAGTCAAAATAACAAGCAATTTTTATTGGGATTTAACCCTTCAGTAACCATAGAGCAAACTTACCCCAAAGGATGTTTCGACCTAAATGTCTTTCCACTGGTTATTGAATACCCATTGGCCAAAAATCTTGATATACGTGCAATATCAATTGTTAATTATGGATTTAGAAATATGGGATCTGCTTTAATAAATATAGGAGCAGAACTAAGCATACCATATTACTTTAATTTCGGCAATACCCTTCCAGCTGCGCCTTCTGGATTCTTCCTGGCTGCAGGTTCCGCTTATACAAGAAATATATATTACAACCACAACAATCTCTCAGTATTTTTTGAGCCCGGTTATAACTTTCTGTTCAATGATAATTTCTCTTTGATTATTGATTTACAATATGGAAGAACTTTCTTCTATTATGACGATGGAAGCAAATTAACCGGTAATCATTTTGGCCTAAAGGTAATTCTTGGATGGTGGCTAAACTAATTTTATATAATCGTTTTCTCCTGCTTTGGAATAAAACTTATAATTGCCACCTATAAAAAAATCAAGTAAGGGCGCAAGCGCAAGTACAATATAGTCCTCATATCTAACATACTTCTCCGACAGTGAATAAAATACAACCTTATACTCAACCGCTTTGAATATTTGTAAAGGCTAAAACGTATTCCTGATAAATTTTACTCTTACTATAATCTTTCGATTTTAATTCATTAACTTTGTACCACATAATAATCTTTTTGTTGTTATGTCTTGCCTTCATAATATTTAGTTTTCCAACTACAAATATGGAGGCTTTTTTATTCACTAAAAACT
>JBBQCZ010000224.1:0-5253 GCA_038319215.1 Bacteroidales bacterium
CCTCCACAGGCATAGTAAGAACGGTTAACGTTTTACGATAATAATGAAAAGGGAGCTGAAATTTGAATTTCAGCTCCCTTTCTATTTACCTAATCATTTTACTTTCACTTTAACCCAAGTTGCAACTTAATCTGAACAAAACTGTTGTTTTTTAATGTATTGATAATCGTAGAGTTCCAATTTGTGTACTACAGGTTTTTCAATAATTAAGGAAAGTTGAAATTTACAATAAGGACTGTTTTATAAATAGAATCAGCATAAACTCAAAAAATGTGCGATTAATGTAAATTATTTCATTAATTGTGTAATGTTTGCTTTGATCCATCGCTGTAAATTTGTATGATATTAATAAGTCGTTAAAAGATAAATAAACATTTGGTGTTTTCTTGCAAATACTAATTATAAAATCAATAATAATAGTATAATCATTGGTGTAATTGATTGGATATATCTTAATACAATCTTTTTAGATTTTAACATTTTTAAAGATTAAACTTGTTAAATTTAGAATTAATTGTTAAATATGATTATAAATTTATAAATAAGTATGATTATTTGAGAGTAAATTAAAAATATTTTGTTCACTATTAATGCTTCCCATGTCAAATTTTAATGGGTTCTAATTTGAAATGAGAAAAATAAAATAAATGAATTTTTAGAACCCCCTAAAATAAATTAAAATGAAAAAAGTATTGATTACCTTAGATTTTGACTCAACTGCTCAAAAAGTAGCAGCACAGGGTTACGCTCTTGCCAAAGAGATGAAAGCAGAAGTAATATTGCTTCATGTTATCGCCGATAGTTCGTATTATTCTTCGCTAATTATTACTCCAATGTCGGAGTTTGGCGGTTTTGGCAGTGCCGATTTTATTCATAAAATGAATACAGATGGTGTTACAAATGCAGCACAAATTTTTTTGGATAAGATTAAAAAGCATTTGGATGATAAAGCAATTAAAACTCAAGTTGAGAGTGGCGACATTGCTGAAGTTGTTCTGAAAACAGCTAAACATGTACATGCTGATATTATTGTAATGGGCTCACATAGCAGAAGATGGCTAGAACAAATTGTTATGGGGAGTGTAACAGAAAAAGTACTGCATCACACAACAATACCCTTATTTATTATTCCAACAAAGAAACAGAATTCATAATTAAAAACAAAGTTTATGAAAACAACAATTGGTGTTTATGATTTATACGTAAATGCAACAAATGCAGTTGAGAAAATTAAGGAAGGTGGGTTTCCGGCAAAACAAATATCTCTGATAACAAAAGCAGATAATACAAACGAACACATGCATTTAACCGAAGCGGAATTGAGTATTGGAGTTGTTGCAGGTCCAGTTCTTGGTGTTTTAACTGGCATTGGCTTATTTGCTATTCCTGGTTTTGGTTTTTTGTTTGGAGCAGGTGCTATTGTTGGAGCTTTAGCAGGTTTTGATATTGGTTTAATTGGAGGAGGCATTGTGTCTATACTAACCCGACTTGGGATAAATATCAAAAATCACGATAAATATCAAAATCATTTGAATAAAGGAAACTATTTAGTGATTGTTCAAGGTACATTGGATGAAGTTAATTTGGCACATAAGATTATTGAAACAAATGGAAAACACATTGAGGTTAATAAACATTAATTACTGTCTGTCTATAAAGTTTGATAACAGCGTTATTTTTGAATATTTTCTCAGTCATTCCGCTAAATATTTTGTTGGTTTTTATTATCTTCTTTGCCTCAACCCTTGAGTGTGAATGCTAATTAAAACTTGCAAAATCTAAATTGGTACTTCAAAAAAAAAATCAAAAAATGCCTCGTTCTCGAACATTCTTGCCAGCCACTGCTATCATCTAAAATAAATCAGTAATATTCCAAATTCTATAAATTTAAGATGTATTTTGCTTTATTGAATATTAAAAGACTAACCTACGACTGGCAAGCTACCAA
The DNA here is from genome assembly GCA_038319215.1 of Bacteroidales bacterium. Classification (GTDB taxonomy): domain Bacteria; phylum Bacteroidota; class Bacteroidia; order Bacteroidales; family ML635J-15; genus Bact-19. The sequence goes on from JBBQCZ010000224.1 coordinate 1,949, forward strand.
TTCTGTAAACACTATGTAATTATTTAAAAAACACAAACGTATGAACAACGAGGAAAAATTAGAAGAAAGCATTAAATTGCAAATCAATTTATTAGCGAGCAAAGATTTAAAAGAGCGAAAAAAAGCACGTTTAATCCTTATTGATAAAGGAAAGAAAGCGGTTCCCTATTTGATTGATGCTTTAAAGCATTCAGAGGTATATAAAGTTCGTTGGGAGGCAGCCAAAGCACTTGGTGAAATATCTGATGTAGATTCAATTCCTATACTTATCATAGCCTTAAACGATTCTGAATCAGATGTAGCATGGTTGGCAGGTGAAGCTTTGAAAAATTTTAAAAAAGCAGCGTGGAAGGAACTTTTGGAGGCAGTAATTGATAGAGGCGCGGAGTCAATTAAGCTTCGCTATGGTGCACATCATGTATTTCGCAATCAAAAGGAGGAAGGGTACAACGATTTGCTGACTACTTTACGAAAAACACTGGTAACCTTTACAATTGCTGAAAGCATAGCCTTGGCTGCGTATAAAATCCTAGCAAAATTGAGGGAGGAACCAAAACATAATAAAAAACTTATGGAATCTGGAAAAACAGAGAAGGTTAAATCATGATTAAAAAAAATAATATCACTTGTGTGTTTTTAGACATAGGCGGTGTTATTCTATCCGATGGCTGGGATTGTAATGCCCGCAAACGAGCTGCATCTAAATTTAATTTGGATGTTCCTGAAATGGAGGGACGACATCATTTGATTTTTGAAACTTATGAGAAAGGGAAGGTTACTTTGGATGAATATTTAGACCTTGTGGTTTTCTATATAAAACGTTCTTTTACTAAGTCGCAATTTCGTAGTTTTATGTTTGCTCAAACTAAACCATATCCCAAAATGATTGAGTTGATAACTAAACTCAAAGTTAAGTATGGACTGAAAATAGTCGTGGTTAGTAACGAGGCACGAGAATTAAATAATTTTAGAATTCAAACTTTCAAACTGGATGATTTCGTGGATTTCTATATTTCGTCTTGTTTTGTTCACCTTCGCAAACCCGACACCGATATCTTTCGTTTGGCAATGGAATTAGCACATGTGTCGCCAGAACAGATTGTTTTTATCGACAATCAGCCATTGTTTGTTCAAGTTGCAGAGGGTTTAAGTATTCGAGGCATTCATCACACCGATTACAAAACAACGCTGAATAAACTTGCACAGTTTGAATTACTGTTTAACGAGAGGGGTTGTCATATAAATAATTTAAACTTATAGATTCTATTCATTAATGACGGTTATACTTTAAAAAAAAAACATGAAAAAGAATACAAAGAATACTAAAAAAAAAGCAGATTCAAATTTTCAAAACTTGGCTGAAATGAAGATAAAAGCGGTTACAGCTCCGAAACGTATTGGCGTTGCAGCCGACCATGGAGGTTTTCAATTAAAAGAATATCTGGAAAAACTATTGCATGAAGCAGGTTACCAAGTGATTGATTTTGGCAATAGTCAGCTGAATCAGAACGATGATTACCCAGATTATGTGGTTCCCTTAGCACGGGCAATCGTCAGAGGCGAAGTAGATCGTGGCGTGGCTATTTGTGGAAGCGGTGTTGGTGCTTGTGTGGCGATGAATAAGGTGATGGATGTAAGGGCGTGTTTGGTAAACGATACTTTTTCGGCACGACAGGGGGTTGAAGACGATAATTTAAATGCAATTTGCCTTGGAAATAGAGTAGTTGGACATTCTCTTGCGTGGGAATTGGTAAAAACATTCCTAAATGCTCAATTTACTGGGGAAGAACGTCATCGTCGTCGGTTGGCAAAAGTGACAGAGCTAGAGTACAATAAAAATATTTTGTAATACTAAAAATAGATAAAATGAAAACAAAAGTAGGATTGTGGATTGACCACAGAGAAGCAGTTGTTGTTTATATATCGGATGAAAAAACGACAGCAATAACGGTAAAATCGAATGTAAACAAACAACTGGGTAGAATTAATGGAGTGCGTTCTGTATCTCCATTTGAAGATCAACTGGTAGTTGCAGATGATTCTCAGGAAAACATATTTATGAATGGTTTGACAAATTATTATGAAAGTGTTTATTCTAAAATTAAGAATGCTGATTCATTGATCATATTCGGGCCAGGAGAAGCTAAGATTGAATTTAAAAAATTTATCTTAAAAAATAATTCTGAATCATTGATTGTAGCTTTAGAAACGGCTGATAAAATGACAGAAAACCAAATTATTGCAAAAGTAGTTCAGTATTTTAACAAATAGTGTCAGCTTAAATCCGTCGCAAGAGTAATAAAGAAGGCGTTTTCTTGCTAACACTAAATAAACATTTATATTATGAAAACAACTTTACCATTAGAAGAATTAAGAAAAACGGATGCTTATTGGCGTGCAGCCAATTATCTTTCAGTTGGACAGCTTTATCTGTGCAACAATCCTTTGCTCCGTGAGCCGCTGAAATTATCTCATATAAAGAATATGTTGTTGGGACATTGGGGAACCACGCCAGGTCAGAATTTTATCTATGTGCATTTGAATCGTGTTATCAAAAAGTATGATTTGGACATGTTTTATATATCTGGTCCTGGTCATGGTGGTCCAGCTTTGGTTGGTAATACTTATTTGGAAGGGACTTACAGTGAGATTTATCCAAATATCTCTCAGGATGAAGCTGGACTGAAAAAATTATTCACTCAATTTTCTTTTCCAGGTGGAATTCCAAGTCATGTTTCGCCCGATTGTCCTGGTTCTATTCACGAAGGTGGAGAATTAGGGTATTCGCTAAGTCATGCTTTTGGAGCAGCGTTTGATAATCCAGAGTTGATTGTGGCTTGTATTATCGGTGATGGAGAAGCCGAAACTGGTCCGTTAGCCACTGCATGGCATTCCAATAAATTTCTAAATCCAATTACAGACGGAGCAGTATTACCCATCCTTCATCTGAATGGTTATAAAATAGCGAATCCAACGATATTTGCTCGCATAGAACCAGAAGAACTAGATCAGTTTATAAGGGGATGTGGTTGGATTCCTTATTATGTAGAAGGGGATGACCCTATGAAAATGCATCAACTGATGGCGTCCATATTGGAAGAAACCATCGAAGAAATTAAACGCATACAGGAAAATGCAAGAAAAAACGACGACACAACCCGCCCACGTTGGCCCATGATTGTACTGAGGTCACCCAAAGGATGGACTGGACCTAAAGAAGTAGATGGACTTCAAATTGAAGGAACCTTCCGTGCACATCAAATCCCATTGCAGGTAAATGCGGAACATCCTCATCATTTACAACT
>JBBQCZ010000225.1:0-5156 GCA_038319215.1 Bacteroidales bacterium
TTGCCACAGGTGGCATGAAGTTCAGAAATGTAAAAGTAAACAGTTTGCGGATTTAAGGTTATATACAATAATAAGAGACTTTAAGGAATTTTTTACTAGTTGAGCAATAATTATTTCCCTATGCTTCAATCATTTAAATATCTTTGTCAAAAATTTAAGATTTGTTTCAAAACGATAAATATCTGTTCGAGGAGCTAAAAGCCGGTAATAAAAAGGCTTTTGAGCAGATTTTTCGTCTCTACTATCAGGATTTGTGCAGATTTGCAATGTTTTTATCTTGCAGACCAGAAGATGCTGAAGAAATAGTACAGGAAATGTTTTTTAAACTTTGGCAGAATCATAAGAGCATTACTGTTCCAGTTGCAGTAAAATCTTATTTTTACACATCTGTAAAAAACGCTGTTTTTAACAGTATTAAGCACGAGAAAGTAAAATCCGCATTTATTCAAACAAAACTTAGTCCTGAATTCGATCTAGATTCATCGGAAATTATGGAAAATGCGGAATCTTTAAAAAATATTGAACATGCAATAAATAAATTACCCGAAAAAAGAAGAGACATTTTTATTAAGTGTAAAATTGATGGGTTAAAATACAAAGAGATTGCCGAAGAGCTCGGTATTTCAATCAAAACGGTAGAAAACCAGATGGGCGAAGCTCTTAAGTTTCTAAGAGAGAAACTGTCGGGGAAAGAATTTATTTTTATATTGTTACTTTCTGATTTTTTAATTAATGGTGAATTTATAATAGGGGTTTTTAATAACTTGGTTGTCTTTATTTAGAAATGAATTTCGAAAACAACATACCGGACTACGAACTACTGGCCAAATATCTTGCCGTAGAATCTTCAGCTGATGAAGTCTTTCTTGTTGAGAATTGGATAAACAATGGGAATCAGGAAGAGTTCTTTAAAATTCGTGCTGTTTGGATTGCTTCCGACTCTTCTTCCAAAGAATTTAATGTAGATAAAGCATTCAATTCTGTTAATTCAAAAATATTAAAAACAAAATCCCGTACAATAAGCTTTTTAAGCATTGCTGCTGCGGCTATTATCCTTATAATTACAATTCCATTGCTAATTATAAATTTCGGAGGCAAAACAAATAAAACGCAAATGCTAAGCTTTGTTTCTAGTGATTCCGTTTCAACAATTTCAATGGCCGATGGATCTCTGCTCACGTTAAACTCTAATTCAAAAATCGAATACTCGGAAGATTTTGCGAACAATAGAAAAGTTAAACTTAGTGGAGAAGCATATTTCGAGGTTGCTCATATTGATAATGAGAACAAATTTATTGTTGAAGCAAAACAATTGGAAATCACAGTGGTTGGAACAAAATTCAATGTAAAAGCTATTGAAAACTCCGATATTGTCGAAGTAAGCGTAACAGAAGGTCTTGTAAAAGTGCGAGCAATGAATGACGAAACTTATGTTGAGTTAAAATCAAATGAGAAAATTAGCTTCAATTCTGGAACAGGTGAGATTATTAGGGATTCAGCTGTTAACGTAAATGATATTTATTGGATTACTAAAAAAATAGTTTTCAACAATGCTGAGATTAGCGAAGTCGCTTCTACCCTTTCCGCTATTTATGGTGTAGATATTAGTCTTGATATCGAAAATGCTGATAGTCTAAGGCTTAATACTTCATTTGAAAATAATAGCATTGAAGAAGTGATAAAAATTCTAGAGCTAACCTTAGATTTGAAAATCGTAAAATCTGGCGATTCAATAAACATAAGCAATGCCAAATAAAAAGATATTTTTACATATCATCCTAATTTTATTCCCATTATTTTCGTTTTCTCAAAACATTAGCATTGATAAGGAAATAAGCATTTGTGAAGGATATTTAAGTCCTCAAAAAGCACTTAAGATAATTGAAGAACAGCAAAATGTAACTTTTTCGTACAACCCACAAAGCTTTACACTCGCAAAAGAAATCTATTTATGTAAAAAAAATGTTTCCATACGTGAAGTTATTAGCACAATAATGGGGAAAAGTGTAGTGTTGACAATGGAAAACAGACATATTATAATTAAACCAGATGTTAAAGTTGAGACAATTATAAAGAAAAACCGAACTGTTAAAATTAGTGGAACTGTAGAAAACTCGATAAATGGAATTCCAGTTGACTCTGCAAAAATTCAGCTTTATGGACAATTTTATTACACTAATGCTGTAGGATATTTCTCAATAAGAACTACAATAGTATCTGACAGCATGGTTATTTTTGTCGAGAAGCCCGATTACATTGGTTTTGTGTCAGTGTATGCCACTAATGATCAATCAATTCGTGTTTTCCTTCAACCAGAAACGGGATACGACTACACTTATATGCCATCGGGGATGAAAGAGAAAAATCCTGAAATAGAAAATCATTGGTTAACAAATATTGTTGTAAGTGAAGATCAGACAAATTTTAGTAAAAATAGCCGCAACTTAATTGAAAAAGATTATCAAATGTCCTTAATTCCTAATGTTGGAACATACTTTAATGAAAGTGGATTATGCAGATTTAAACAATCATACAATATTTTGGCTGGTTATGTAGGCGAAGTTAACGGTTTAGAGCTAGGTCTAGGAGTTAATGTTATTCGTTACGATTTAACAGGATTTCAGTTCGCAGGAATTGCAAATATTGTTGGAGGCGAAGTATCGGGATGGCAAATGAGCACTGGCGCCAACGTGGTAGCAGGTAATTTTAAAGGAGTGCAAACCTCAGCTGCATCAAATGCCGTTTGGGGAAACTTTATTGGGATACAAGCCTCTACAGGAGTAAACATTGTAAGGAAAAAGCTACGCGGCTTCCAAATTGCTCCTGCAAATATAGTTTTGGACACTCTTTTGGGAACTCAAATCGGAGTTGTAAATATATGTTCCAAACCAGTTAAAGGGACTCAGTTTTCAGCAGTTCTAAATTTTGCGCCTCAAGTAAACACATTGCAATATTCTACTCTTTTAAATATTTGTGATGAAAATTTTGCCCCGCAAATTGGGGTAATCAATGTTTCTAAATCTCAAAACAATTTACAATTAGGACTTTTAAACTTTGCAGATTCAGTACCAGGTATTTCCATTGGTTTTCTTAGTTTCGTAAAAAATGGATTTACACATATTGATTATTCGCTAAATGTAAATGCATTTAACTCACTAAAATTTGAAACAGGAACATGGAAATTTTACAATATTTTAAGTGCCTCGTTTAGACCAGATAAAGAACCAGATTTTGCAGTAGGTTATGGCTTTGGCTCCTACTTCAAGGTTTGGAATATATTTGGCATAAATTACGATCTTACAGCTTCCCAGGTTTTTGAAAATAATACTTTCAGCCTAAGTAATAATTTTTTAGCACAATTTAACCTAAACCTAAACTTTAGCATTGCGAAACATTTCACTCTTTATGGAGGCGCTCAACTAAATGCAATGTTCACTAGCAATTTAGCCAACGATGCTATCAACTACGAAAGTTCTATTCCTGCTGCCAACACATTTTTCGATAAACAATACAGCAATATGCGCTGCTATATGTGGCCAGGATTCTTAATTGGAGTCAGAATATAAACCAAACAAATCAAAAAAACATCTACCACATAGTTTTCAATTGTTTTTAATTTATTCAAAAAAATCAATTTGCAAATAGGGGTATAATTTTACTAAGTTGTCTTAAGATTGAAAACATAAAATTTTAAACAATGAAAAATAAAATTATTACAATCTCTACAACAATTTTAGCACTAGTTTTTTTTAACATCAACAGTATTGCACAAGATAGTGGTCGTTCTGGAAACAATGAATATCAAACATTGATTAACAAGGACAGAAACTCGACGCATGGTTTTTATGGTGGTTTTGAATTCGGTTACACAGAAGTTGCATCACGCAGTTCTTTTCTTACAGGGTTTACTGGAGCTTGGGTTGTTGACCACACAATCGAATTAGGGTTTACTGGAAAAGGGTTTATAACAAATCCACTACCCGACATTTTGCTCGAAAATCAAAACTATCTCTATTCTGGTGGTTATGGAGGCCTACACCTTGCAGTTAATGTACTGGGCCACAAACCTATTAACGTTTCATTTCCATTTACTATTGGTGCAGGCGCGGTGTCTTATATTCGCTCTCAATACAGCAATTATTATAGCGAATTATATCCTGAGAGTTATTATGCATTTTTTGTAGTTGAACCCGGTATAGAGCTACAGTTAAACATGACTAGATTCTTTAGATTTTCGGCCGGTGTTAGCTATCGCTATACTTCAGATATTTATTTGATTTATTCAGACATTGCCGCTGAACCTGTCGCAAATCCATCAATTTTGAGAGGATTAAATATGAGCGTGAAGTTGAAATTTGGGAAGTTTTAAGGGAGAAGGGACCGCGGAAGACCGAAGGCGGAAGAAGATTTTGTGAAGTTGGTAATGAAAATAAAATATTAACAATTAAATAAATTTAAAAAAATGAAAAAAGTATTATTAATAAGCGTAATTTTTGCCGGAATGCTGCTATTATTTAGCTCTTGCTATTACGAACGCGGAAGAATTAGAGGTTATGGTCCTGCAATTGAAACTGTAGTTGAAGCAGAAAATGTAACAGGAATAGAAATTGACGATGCAATAGACGTTGAAGTAATTCCATCAGATACATTTAAAGTAATTGTAGTAGCGCAAGAAAACATTGCCAAACTAATTCTTATTGAGAATTTTGGAGGCGTTGCAAAAATAAGCTACCGTCCACATACAAATGTAATTCCAACCGATGTTGCCAAAGTAGTGTTTTACATGCCCGAATTATATTCTGTAAATATCGATGGATCTGGAGATATTTATGTGTATGGTTCTTATGAATCTGAAGAATTATTTGAAGCAAAAATTAACGGTTCTGGCGATATTTTTATTGAAGAACTTGTTTGCGATAAATTTGAGGCAACGATAAACGGATCAGGTAACATTGAGGCTTCTGTGATTGCTAACAATATTGAAACAATAATTCGAGGTTCTGGCGATCTAAATTATAGCGGCAGCACTGCAAATCATCCGAAGTCGTTGATGGCAAGCTCTATGGCCGCGCCTCGGCGGTCAGCAAGTCCGACTTTGCCACCTACACTTTTGCCGTTCGCGCCCTTGAAGCGCTTGGCTTGCCGCTGAAGGGCGG
>JBBQCZ010000226.1:0-5007 GCA_038319215.1 Bacteroidales bacterium
AATTTTCAGCCATGCCGATGAGTTTATCAAAATTGTAATACACGAAAAAGTTCCGGTTGTGTTTACTTCAGCAGGAAATCCAGCGAAATACACAAGCATGCTTAAAGCGGAAGGAATAACAGTTGTTCATGTAGTTGCAAATTTAAAATCTGCATTAAAATGCGAAAGTTCTGGCGTTGATGCGATTGTTGCCGAAGGTTTTGAAGCCGGTGGACATAATGGCCGTGAAGAAACAACAACAATGGTGCTTATTCCAATGATTTCGCAAGCAGTGAAAATACCGGTTATTGCAGCCGGAGGAATTGCATGTGGACGCACTATGCTTGCGGCAATGTGTCTGGGTGCAGAAGGTGTTCAGATTGGAAGTCTTTTTGCCTCATCAACAGAATCATCTGCGCACGAATTGTTTAAGCAAAAAATTATCGAAAGCGGCGATGGGGATACTTTCCTAACGCTTAAAGATTTAATTGCTGTGAGATTACTAAAAAATAAATTCTTTGACCAGGTTCAAGAAAAAGAAAAAAGCTGTGCTAGCAAAGAAGAATTATTGGAATTGCTCGGCTCTGGACGATCACGTCTTGGAATGTTCGAAGGCGATACCGAAAATGGAGAACTCGAAATTGGTCAGGTAGCTGCAAGAATTAAAGAAATAAAACCTGCTGGAGTGATTGTTGATGAGATTGTGGAGGAATATAACTTAATAATGGAAACTTTAGAGCTGTTAAAAAAATACTAGTTATAAAACTCAATTTTGTTAAAAACTTTAGCCATAAACAACTCAAATATTTATCGCATTTCATTATTTTTGAGTAATAAAATTTGTTTAAATAACAATCAAAGTTATGACAGCACAAAATAAGATTCAACTATTCAACGATAAAAAAATACGGACAGTTTGGGACGAGCCCTTGGAAAAATGGTACTTTTCTATTGTAGATGTGGTTGGAGTTTTAACAGAGAGTATTGATGCTAAAGCATACTGGCGAAAACTCAAACAACGCTTAAAAGAAGAAGGAAATGAAACCGTGACAAATTGTCACGGGTTGAAAATGAAGGCTGTTGATGGTAAAATGAGATTAACAGATGTTGCTGATACAGAGCAGCTCTTTCGTTTAATACAGAGTATTCCTTCACCAAAAGCAGAACCTTTTAAGATGTGGTTGGCGCAAGTTGGTAAGGAAAGGATTGATGAAATTGAGGATCCCGAAATCGGATTTGACAGATTGATGGAAACATATTTGCGTAAAGGATATAGCAAAGAATGGATAAATCAAAGAATAAAAAGCATTGAAATCCGTAAAGAGTTAACTGATGAATGGGAAACTCGGGGAGTTCAGAAAGGACAAGAATTTGCAATACTTACTGATGATATTACTAAAGCTTGGAGCGGTCTCTCAACTAGACAATATAAACGATTAAAGAATTTGAAAAAGGAAAATCTTCGTGATCATATGTCAAATCTTGAGCTGGTTTTAAATATGCTTGCTGAAGCATCTACTACCGAAATATCTAAGAAAGTTGAACCAGAGACTTTTACTAAAAATCGAAATGTTGCGATAAAAGGTGGGAATGTTGCCAAAGCAGCTCGCTTACAGCTCGAAAAATCCACAGGGACAGATGTAGTAACAAACAAAAATGCGAAACCAATAAACAAGAATCTAGAAATTGAAGAGAACGAATAACCACTATGAAGTAAGAAGTAAGCGGTAAGAAGTAAGTGGTAAGAGGTGTCTGAGCGCAGTCGAAGACACCGAACCGAGAACTATTGAACTATTGAACTGTTAACCCATTTTCTACTCCCTCGGATCCGCCACAAAAGGCATTCGCGCCATTTTTTGTGCACGTAAAACAGGATAACCAAATTCCACATCTACAATGCCGAGTAAAAGATAAACTCCAGCGCCTCGAAAAGGAAAATCTTTTAATGAATCGGGAAAATGTACCGAGTCGAAAAATCTACCGTCAGAATCTATCCAAGTCATAAAATTCATTATCTGTCCGTTGGAAGTTCGCACATACTTAAGCGTAACAAAAACTCCTAACATTCGCACCTGCTTTCCCTTGTTTTTCAGCATGTCGTCGAACTTTACTTCTCCCCTATATTTTGTCTGTAGCAAATCGAAAAAACTTATACTTACCGGAAAACCTAAAAGCTCAATTTCGTCATAAGCATCTTCGACTAGCGTTTGTTTGAACTCGGGCAAAACATATACTGGGTCGGCAACTACAAAAAGTTTTTTCTGCACGGCATAAACTACATGCTTTTCTTTTGACTTTCGCAAACACGATTTCCACATTAACTCGGACTTTCCGAATCCCGAAAATCTGAATGCTCCTACCCTAATTAAAATATTAAGTTGCTCGTCAGGCACTTCGCATCGGTTAAGAAAATCTTCAAAACTGCGAAATTTGCCATTCATATTTCTCTCAAAAATTATCTGACTTACCAAAGCCTGCTCAAGCGATTGCACATGAATAAAACCCGCATAAATATCTTTGCCTTTTATTGTTGTAAAATACTCGCCATCGTTTATGCACGGAAGTTTTATCTCCGCTCCCAGCCTCTTTGCCTCGTGAAAATAAACCCATGACGAATAAAATCCACCAAAATTATTTATCACAGCAGTCATAAATTCGAGCGGAAAATATGTTTTAAGGTACAAACTCTGATAGCTCTCAACTGCATACGATGCTGAGTGTGCCTTAGAAAATGAATAACCAGCAAAAGATTCTATCTGTCGCCATAGTTCAGCGCTTATTTCTACGGGACGGTTTTGCTGTCTGCACAAATTAAAAAATTTATCTCTGATTTTATCAAATTCTACACGCGACCTAAACTTTCCGCTCATGGCACGGCGAAGAACATCGGCATCTGCCAAATCCATTCCAGCATAATGATGGCAAACTTTAAGCACGTCTTCCTGATAAACCATAACTCCGTAGGTTTCCCCAAGCTGCTCCGCCATAACCTCATGCAAATACTTAAAGCTACCAGGATTGTTGTATCTCACAATATATTCCTTCATCATTCCCGACTTTGCCACACCGGGACGAATAATTGAACTTGCGGCAACCAGAGTAATATAATCTTGACATTCGAGTTTGGTTATAAGACCACGCATAGCAGGACTTTCGATGTAGAAACAGCCAATTGTATTACCAGTAGAAAGATATTTATTAACCTGGTCATCACGTTTAAATTTTTTAACCTGACGAATGTCAATCTGTGTATTTTGATTTTTTGAAACTATTTCGACACAATCACGAATGTGCCCAAGTCCGCGCTGCGACAAAATGTCAAACTTTTCAAATCCCAAATCTTCGGCGACATACATATCCCACTGGGTTGTAAGAAAACCTTTGGGTGGCATGTCCATAGCGGCATAATAATAAATAGGTTTTTCGCTTATCAAAATTCCAGCCGAATGAATTGTTCGCTGATTAGGAAAGCCCGAAAGCTCTGCTGCCATCGCAATAATTTTACGATGTATTTCATCTTTATCTTTTACCGAATTCGGATTTTTTGCCAAGATATCTAGTTCCTCTTTTGGCAAACCATGAACTTTTCCGAGTTCTCGCAAAATAGAACGCGATTTAAAAGTATTCATCGCTCCCAGCAAAGCAGTATTTTCAGTACCAAAGCGTTTAAAAATATATGCAGTAACATCGTCACGGTCTTTCCATGAAAAATCGATATCGAAGTCGGGTGGACTACTACGTTTTGGATTAAGGAAGCGTTCAAAATATAGGTTTAGCTCAATTGGATCGACGTCGGTAATTTCGAGACAATAAGCCACAATACTGTTTGCTCCACTACCCCGTCCAACATAAAAATAGCCTTTCGATTTAGCATAACTCACAATATCATGAGCAATCAGAAAATATGAAACAAACCCCAGCTTTTCGATAATTTGAAGCTCACTGCGCATACGCTCCAAGGGGGTGGTGGTGGTTGATCCGCCAGCTGGCGGAGAAACCCCACCATAACGTTTTCGCAATCCCTTAACACTAAGTTTACGTAATAGCATAACATCTTCGGAAGCGCTGTCGGTAAATAACTTTTTATTTTTATGTTGCTTGTCAAAGAATAGACTGCAAGAATTTAGCAAACTAAGAGTATTTGTAATAATCTGTGTATAATCGCCATAAATTTCGCGCAAACGTTTCGGGTGCACAAAAACCTCATCAGTACTGCAAAATATATCTTTGGGCAACTGAGAAATCAGCAAATTGCTATCCACCGCACGCAGATTGCGGCACAGTTCAAAATCGGAAGGCTTACGAAAACTTACAGTATGCAACATAAGCATTTTGCCGATAAGATTTGTAAACGGAGAGCTGAGCAAAGATTTTACCTGAGACGGCCGCACTCCTATGTATTCGTTTTCGGCAAGAACTCCTTTGCGTATATTTTCGAGCGGAACAACAACATAAACATTATCGAACTTTGGCAGGTCTGTCCTTTTTCGTTTTTTAAGATTTATTTCTGTTAGATATTTATTTATTTCTGCAAAGCCCTCGTTATTTTTTGCGATAAGGATAAAAAGTTGAGCATTATCGTTATTCCTAATATCCACACCTGCAATAGGTTTTACTCCGTTGTTGCGACAAGCAAAATAAAACTCTGGAATTCCAGCAGTATTATTGATATCACTCAACACCACAGTTTCCACGTCGGAAGCAAATGCACCTTCGGCAAGCTGAGCCGGAGACAAAGTCCCGAAGCGAAGACTATAATATGTGTGACAGTTTAGGAACATGGGGGAAGTGCCTAAAGTACTTGGAGTGCGCTAGAGTGCCTAGAGTACTTGGGGTTGTTTGCAATACTTATCATATTTTTATTTTTTTTGCAATTTTTAAAATCATTAATTGGTATAGGCGTTTAGAGCGCATTCTGAAACCCCTATCATTATTGACTAATTTGAATTTTGCACCATCTTTTTGAGGGTTACATTGAATATTGTCCCCATATATGCCCTTCGATTATATCTAAAATGGAATTCATCA
>JBBQCZ010000227.1:0-4993 GCA_038319215.1 Bacteroidales bacterium
TTGCCTCGTTTCTATTTAGTTGCAATTAACTAACGAGTGATGATCCACAATTTTGGGATACGTGGATTTTGATTTTCTTCTCAGCAAATATAACAAATATTTGATAGAAAAATACGACAAATATTTCAAATCAATATTTGCGCACTGTTTTCAGAAAGAGGGAATTGCAGTAACCAGAGAAGGTTTTGTAACGCAAACTACTGTAGTGTATGTTAATGATGGCGAATTAATCACGGTTAATATTGCTTTGCAGCCTGTGTAACGATTGAATGAGACTGAACGCAGGAAAAGCCTCTCTTGCTGATGCGGGGGAGTTTTTTTTGTTTGAGGGATTTGAAGAGTTTCAGTGCTACAGGGTTACAGGGTTACAGGGTTACAGGGTTACAGGGTTACAGGGTTACAGGGTTACAACACTTCGACTTCGCTCATTACCTTGAAAATTATACAGGGAAGAAAGAATTGATTAACATAAAATTATTAAGTTTGTAGGGAATTAAGCGCAAATAATGGCGATACGTATCCGGATGCAAGCGCCAGTAAGGATGGAGTATTTATTTCAGACAATATTTATATGGAAACCTGTTCCGAAAAAGTTGTTCCTCCTCTTGATAATTTTCTACCAAAACTTTATGAGTTAACTCAACCACAGAAGGAATTTTATGAATGTTTAAAGAAATCCGTTAATAAAAATAAATATTTAAATATTGAGGACAATGTTGCATATGTTTATTTATATGCTTACGAAATAATAAATAATTTCCTTGATAATTTAATGTACAATAAGCAGCATAGCCACTTTCATAGCAAAAAACACATTGAAAAAGATATTAGGGAATTATCCAAATTAAGAGAAATATTTTGCAAAAACTTAAACACTATTGAGTTTCAGAATCTACACCATTTCTTATGTATATGGATTGCTGATTTTTATTTGATAATTAATGATTATAACTGTGCCTGGCAGGAAATCAGAAAAGGGCGAATTTCGTTAAGCCATATATATAATATACGAAGCAAATGTTCGGAGACATATTTGGATGGAGGAGACTTAATCCATCTACTCAGAAGTGAGACTAGAATTTCTGAAATTGGTAAAAATTATATTGATAGAATTGAAATACTTACTTCTAAATACCTAGAAACTTTTCAATCCATTTATCAGGAAAATATTGTGAAACAAATACTTAATCAATTCGAATTTTGGAATTTGACCGAACTAGATTTTGAAAAGATAAAAGAATATTATAAAAATGAAGAAAGTTTTCACTTTTGGAAAACTCTGTATTTGAAAGAAAGTCTATCGATATACCAAACCAAAGAATATAACCATGTGTTTTTCTCTGGTGTAGGCTCCACGATAGATAGAGATCGAGATAACAGTTCTCCTAGCCGTTCTGATTTTATGCCTTGTATTAAATTGAAGGTTATCCCGACTTTCCTGCAAATTGCGATTGAGGATGAAATGAAAAGAATTTTGAGAGATGCTGAAAATATTGTTCGAGAAGAGAAAAAATTACCTAAAGTTGGTGAAGGTTGGATTTCAGAAACAGAACTTTTTTATAAGATTAGTTGTCATTACCCTA
Source organism: Bacteroidales bacterium (assembly GCA_038319215.1). Taxonomy (GTDB): domain Bacteria; phylum Bacteroidota; class Bacteroidia; order Bacteroidales; family ML635J-15; genus Bact-19. The sequence goes on from JBBQCZ010000227.1 coordinate 1,584, forward strand.
ATGAAAAGATTATAAATCACGGGAGACCCTTATGGCTTGGCAAACAACATTTAGATATTTACTTTCCAAAAAGAAATATCGGAATTGAATATCACGGTATTCAGCATTTGCAGCCAATTGAATATTTTGGGGGTGTCAAAGGATTTGAAAATACTCAAAGTCGAGATAAGAGAAAGGTTGAATTATGCTTACAAAATGACTGTTTATTAATACCTGCATATAAAGGATATAGTCTTGAAAATATTATCAATCAGATACAGGAAAGATTGGACAAGTTGGAATAATCACTCAACCAAAATTTATATTTCATCAATAATACAATTTTAAAAAATCAATATGAAAAACAGGGAAGAACTTGAGACAAAGATATTTGAAATGTACAAGATTCTCTTCTATGCAAAAGAGAGTTTCTTGTATGCTAAATATTTATATAAACCAGAAACCAGTATAGAATATGAATTTATCGAGGAAAGCGAACAGCTTCGTTTTATTAGATATTCAATATTTAGGATGCTAATAATAGAGTTGGCAAAACTATATAGTCGTGGAAATTCAGATGATTTTTGCATTAATAAATTCCTTAAGTATATAAACAGCAATGAATATTGGGGTTTACGTTCATTTCGGATTGTTAATTCAAAATGGAATCAGAATTTAACAGAAAAGGCCAATATAATTGATCAAGTTTATAAACTTCGAAATAAAAACTATGCTCATTCAGACTTAATCAAACTTAATATAGCGAATGGACCTTCCTTTGAAGAATTGTGGTCATTAATTGAACTTGCTGAAGAAATTATCCGGAAATCAGCTCTGGAACTATTAGGTATCAATCTGGAGATCCAAGCACTTTCCACATTTAAAGAGCCTTTTAATATGATAAAAATATTAGCAAGAGAAAACGCAGATCGAATAAAAAAGAATTAACTGAATAGTGTTATCAATCGAATTTGATTATTTTCCTGGTTGAGTCTCTAATTCAGACATGTGACTGTATAATACAGCGCAACGAAATTCCTAACTAATGCGTTAACAGCCGCACCCGAACTAATGGAGATTCGATCCTGATTTAAAGGGTGATAGAGTCAGATTTTTATTATATCCATCTGAGAATAAACATAAAATCGGAAGTACTGGATACCGAATTTGTTTATATATTTGAAGGTGATAAGGAATTGACTTGATATGAGGTGTCAGGTACAAGATTAACTAATACATCCTGGAAAAGTGGCATAAATTTGATTCTATATCCTTGTGATAAGCAAACCTATTGACAATACAACTAAACGACAAGTGTAAAATCTGATATGAAAGAATATGAAAATACCTTTTGAAGAATGGACTACTGAGAAACGTTTTAGCAACAATGTTTCAAAATTATTTGACGAATCATTTACTTGCTACAAAAATACCGCATATAGGGCATCATTGTTATTTAGCTATTTATCCTTTCTAACTATTCTAAAAGAAATTATAATAAAATCCGCAAAACCTATCGCAATTTCGCAAGGTCGTTGGGACAATATAGTTGCTAAACTTCAAAGTGACGACACTTGGGAAAAAACCGTTTTTGAAGAACTAACAAATGCAACAACTCCTATTTTTAATATAAATGAAGATCTAAGACAGCAAATTAAATACTGGAAGGACAGAAGAAATGATTGTGCACATTTTAAAGCGAACGACATTGAATCACACCATACAGAATCATTTTGGAGTTTCTTAAAAAGCAACCTTTCTAGAATTACAATTGAAGGTGGGAAAGAAAGTTTACTAAATAAATTTGAAAAACATTTCGACCCGACCTTTACACCGCCTAATGCGGATGTTACTCATTTAATAAAAGAGATAGATGAATCAATTTTGCCAACTGAACTTACAGATTTTTGGACAAACCTAATCAATATGATTGACCCATATGGATTTGAATTCCGACACGATTCAACTGCACCAAGAATTGCTAATAAAGTGTTTGAATCATGCAACGATGTAACTAAGGAGAATTTAGCAAGCTACTTAAAGAGTAAAAAATATGACTTAACAATCGTTTTTCTTTATCCTGACAAAATCAACTTTATAAATTATTCGTCAGCAGATATAAGGGAGGTTTGGAGAACAAGGATTTGGTATGATAAATCCTCTGCATTCAAAATTTTCGGGACTTTGTTGCGAAACTCACTAATTCCAGCACAAGAAATTAAAGAAGCTAATGAACATATTATTAATAACGCTAAAGATTACCGACCCGATGACGATGCTACACATTTGGCTCTTGCACGTAATGGATTTGGAGATTCACTTTTTGAAATCGCTTTTAATATAAAAAGACTTAATGACTGGTTTGTTTGGGTAAACCCAAGGGCAGATATGATTGCTTATTATATTGAAAAGTATCCTTTTAAAAATGAGACGGTAGAAATAATATGTGAGATGTATTCTAGAAGCAAATATTCACACTGGTTAGGAGAAAGAATAGTTCGAATATTTAAAGAAAATCCAAATAAAAAAACAGAATTTCATACAATTGCGACCACAAATGGGTTTATAATTCCAACAGATTTATTATAATGCATTATAGGTGACAACTATAAAAATCAAATGGACGGATAGGAGGACAGCTGATAACAGCAACTGTATTACACAAAATTTTAGACCAATGAAACAAATTCTATTTTTTATTCTCACGATTGTTTCCATTAATAGTTATGGACAAAACTTAATGGCTCTAGATACGAAATTCGGATTTAGAGAAATGAAATTCGGTGATTTTTCAACCAAATTCGACGACTTAGTTATAAAGGAATGCTCAAATGATAGTACATCTATTTTTTATAACAGGACTGGAGACAAGTTGACAATTGGTTCAGCTAATGTGTCTATTGCTTATGGTTTTTATAAAGGATATTTTTTTTCTGTTAATATCCGGACAAAAGGATACGAAGATAGCCGTGTAGTCTTAAAAACGCTTGAAGAATTGTATGGAAAAGGCTATCAAAAGAATGAATATATTAAAGAATATAGATGGAATGGGAAGACGGTTAGTTTAGTTTACGATGAAAATTCCATTAATGGTAGTGCAGATATTCTTATGTATTCTAAAGAGTGTATGTATCAGCAGCTGAAGGATGAAAAAGAGAAAGCTAAGAAAGCAAAAATTGACTTTTAGAAAAGTTTAAAAACCCGGTTTGAGCGCGTCATTCTTCCAGACACTTGCCGGTAAGAATTTAATTTGGTATGTTTATTCCCTACGGGAAATCATTGTCATTATTATTGTTATTCTATTGATTTGTATGCCCTACGGGCGAAGCCTTTTTAAGGAAAATGGTTAATGAGCCTATGTTACTGTGCTTTAAAATCAAATACGGCATCTACTACTGGTGCAGGTCTTTCTTTAAGACGTATGCAGGTAA
>JBBQCZ010000228.1:0-4911 GCA_038319215.1 Bacteroidales bacterium
CAGCTTGTCCTTTAAGCGCAACCTTTAAACTCGCTTCATCCACATCGTCGAAACGATATCCAACAGCACCATGATTGTGAGTATCAATAATACCAGGAATGATTCTTAAGTTCCCATATTCAAGGTCTGCTTTAATTCGAGAGGCCTTTGTTAAAATTTGTTTTATTTTACCATTTTCAACATCCAAAAAACCGTCAACACAACCTTTTTCAGTATAAATTCGATTGGATTGGATAATCATATCTATCCTCCTTATATTTTTAATAATACGCTTTTAGGATGGTCTATACAAGTCAATTCAGCATAATAAAACAATGCAAAAAATATGTGTTTTAGTTATAAAATATGTGTTATAATTCAATAATCGGAGCGAGCAACTCCAAAATATAAAAAAATATAGATATACTCCAAAATTGAGCGCTCAATTTTGTGTATAATAAAAGGAGGTGTTAGTTGTCTTAGCGATAGTTGTCTGCACTCATTCAAATTTTGCTCAAGGTTTGAAGGATGCAACAGAAATGATTTGTGGAAAACAAGAAGGCTTTGAAGTGTTTGGTTTTCAGGAAGGTGACGACTTTCTAATATTTAGTGAAAAAATTAAGTCTTCAGTTTTTCGGTATCTTGAGCAAAGCATTGAAGTTGTTTGCATTGTTGATATGTTTGGAGCAACTCCATTTAATTCCAGTGCGGTTGCATTAGCAGAAACTAATTGTTTATTAGTTTCTGGTGTAAATCTACCATTATTGTTGGAACTTGTTACACAAAGAGGATTTGTCTCTGACTATAAAAGACTAATTGAATCATCTCTTGAAAGTGCCAGAGAGAGTCTTAGCATAACTGACATCAGTGAGATGTTCAAAAAAGGAGAATGAAATGATCAGCTTAGCAAGGTGTGATGATCGATTAATTCATGGACAGTGCATGATTTCAGTTACGAAAGAATATGATATCAAACGTATCATTGTTGTTGATGATTTTACTGCATCTAATGCCATTCTGCGTGTCGTATTTGAAACAGCTGTTCCATCAAATATGAAAGCATCATGCTATACACAAGAGCAAGCGGTTAATCCAATAAAAGATGCAATGCTAAATAGTGAGAATACTCTAATATTGATGAAAACACCACAAGTTTATCTTGGATTAAGAAAAATTATAAATGGTCTTCCAAACAATCTTAATATCGGTCCTATGAGCAGTAAAAAAGGTGCTATATCTGTGGCCATGGGTACTTATTTACTTCCCGAAGAAGTAGAAGCAATAAAAGAACTTGTTAATAGTGGAGTACATGTATATTTCAAACAAACTCAAAGTACTCCATTAACCGAATGGGACGAATTAGTTTCTAAATTTAACTGATTACAATAATCAAAATCGATAAAAATCGAGAGAAAGGGAAAAATGAATATATTTCAAGCGTTATTAATTGCGTTTTTTGGTTGGTCGACGTCTATTTGGGCACCTGTTTGGCTTGGTGGTCTTGGTGGATGGTACACGATGGGAAGACCATTAATTGCAGGAACAATAATTGGAATTATCTTGGGAGATATTAGATCCGGAATACTATATGGAGCAGCGGTTCAAGCATTGTATATTGGGCTCGTTACACCTGGGGGATCAATGTCCCCGGATATGAATTTGGCAACGTGGTGTGCAATTCCATTGGCTTTGGTGAGTGGTGCACCTGTTGAATATGCTGTGACTATTGCCGTTCCTCTAGCCGTTGTTGGCATGTTTGGATCTCAATTGGTTAAAGCTGCCAATTTACCCTTTGTTCATAAGCAAGATGATGCAATTGCAAAAGGTAATTTGGTTTTAGCAGAACGTCTTCCGGTTTACGGACAAATAACAAATTTCACGTATAGATTCTTTGCTATTTTTATTATCTGTTTTGTTGGAGCATCAATTGTGCCGACTCTAGTTTCGTTGGTGCCTCTATGGATGAACGATATATTAAGCATTTTTGGTAGATTGCTGCCTTTGACAGGGTTCATGCTTTTATTAAGTTTGATTTTGAAGAAAAAAATAGATCTGATTTACTTTGTGTTTGGATTTATATTAAGAGCGGCATTGGGCTGGGCAATCATTCCGACTGTAGCTTTCTCAGCTGTTCTTGCATATATAGATTTTAAAGCTAATAATAGTAAAAAGGAGGCAAAGGTATAATATGGCATACAAAGGAGATAGTACTCTATCAAGAAAAGCGGTTATTAAAGCATATTTTTCATGGATGCAATGGAACCTTACGCTTCAAAATCAAGAACGTATGCAAGGACCATCGATTATTAGGATGCTTGGATCAGTAAGAAAAGAATTATATCCAAACGATCCTATAGGGCAACAAGCTCTACTACAAAGGCATGCAAACTTTTTCAATACTGAACCTTATCTTGGTTGCATAGTTCCTGGTATTGTGCTTGGTATGGAAAAAGAAAAAGCAAAAGGTGGAGATGTCCCAGATGATTTGATTACCGGTATTAAAGCTGCTTTGATGGGTCCGTTTGCTGGGATTGGAGATTCTCTGCTTCCTGGAACATTAATTCCTATTCTATTAGCGATTGCATTAGGTTTATCAACTGATGGATCAATCGTAGGACCGATATTTTACGTTGTTGTATTCCTCGGTATTATGTTACCTCTGACATGGTTCTTATTTTCGTCAGGAGTAAGTTTGGGTGCCAAAGCTGCAGAAATGATTTTAGCTGGTGGTCTAAAAGATAAGATTACCGGTGCTATTGATATAGTTGGCTTAACAGTAGTTGGGTACATAAGTGCTCAATATGCGAAGTTTGAGAGCGGATTTGTTTACACGTCAGGTGATTTGACCATCAAATTGCAGACTATGCTAGATGCCATTATGCCTAAGTTGCCTGTTTTAGGAATGGCGTTTTTAACCCTATATTTGTTGAAAACTAAAAAATGGAAAGTTACGAAAATTATGCTATTGTTCCTAATTATTTCCATTATTGGTTACTTTACTAAAATTGTTGGGGTAGTTTCTTAAAAGGAGAAAATTATGAAGGAAAGTGTTGAGAGATTGCTTCATGGTGTTATTGTTTCGTGCCAAGCTTACGAGGACACACCTCTTTATGGTTCCGAAAATATGAAGATCATGGCGGAAAGTGCAATTCTTGGAAAAACTAACGGTATTCGAGCTTGTTGGAAACAAGATATTGAAGCAATTCGCTCGATTACTGATTTACCAATAATTGGAATTAATAAAGTTCTTGTTGATGATTTTGGAAAAAAGAATGATGTATTTATTACTCCAACTTATGAGTCAGCAATTGATATTATTGAGGCTGGTGCCGATATCGTCGCTATGGATTGTTCATTTCAGTTTAGAACATATGAATCCATAATGATAGAAATTAACAAGATTAAGAAGAATTATCCAAATATTGCTTTAATGGCTGATATATCAACACTTGAAGAAGGAATTAAAATGGCTGAAAGTGGTGTAATAGACATCATATCTACGACTCTGTCTCGGAGAAAGTTTAAAAATGATAAAAGTATATTAGGTCCAGGTCCGGATTTTGATTTAGTCAAAGAATTGAAGTCAAGAATCAAACTTCCCATAAACGCTGAAGGCGCAATATGGGATATCGAGGATTTGAAGAAAGTGTTGGAAGCAGGGGCTGATATGGTAACCATCGGAACTGCAATAACTCGCCCACATCTAATTACAAAAAGGTTTACCAATTTTAACAAAAGTTGGTTTTCCACAAAGAAAGAATAGTATATTTTACGGAGAAAAGATAAGATACATTCTTATCTTTTCTCTTAATAATACTGAATTTTAGATTTATGTTTATCCTGAATACTCCAACTATAAAAAGATTATAATGTTTGAATTAGCAGAAGGAATCAGCCTGTGAGTTAAATCATTTTGGCATTGAGAGGTAATCACATTTATGGCACAATTTAATTTCAAACTTAATATTGAGGAATATTTGGAACTTGTAGCTTTTCAATTTGAAAACTTGAGATCATTAAGAACCTTAAGAATCTGGCTTAGATTGTCAGTCCCATTATTAGTATTATTGTTGGTTCTTTTCTTTAAGATATACTCAGATTATGATTTATTAATCATTTTAATTCTCTTCCTAGGGTTATGGTTTTTGAGTTATCCAAGAATTTGGGGAGCAGTGATTAAGAATAAAATTTCAAGGAAAAAAGTCGGTATTTTGAATAAAGTGAAATTTGAAAATACTTATGTTGAAATCGAACTCGATCAAATTCATGTTAAAAGTGAGTCGTTTGAAAAGAATTATTATTTAAAAAATTTAGAACATATAGTTTTAAAAGATAAGGTGCTTCTGATGTTTATTGAAAAGGACGTTATTTGTTTACCTAGAAGACTTTTCGATAACTCAAATCCGATTGAATTAATTACCAGTCTTACAAAAAAAGTTGGGCAAAGTCAGCACAAATAGTGATTTTGTATATTTTGCTATTAATTCCCATATTATATGGAATTTCGAAAGTAATTATAACAATGATGTATAAACGTCTGAGTTTAAAAGTCGTTTTTTAAAAAAAAGTTGAAACCCACTGGGCAAAATATCGGTTTTGATCAATAAGGAATGAACACTTCTTAAACTGTACCATAAAGCTACCATATGGAATTTATTTACATATCAACTTTATATGGTAAAATTGATATATGTCTATTTTTTATATCAAATTAGGAGTCTCAACAATTTTTGAACAATTTAGACATGGATGTCCACAATTTCTTTTTTCTACCCATACCTTTATTGTAAAAAGATAATTTGTATTCTCCTCAAATCTCAATTCCGATATATAATATAATCGTCAATTGAGTTAATTAATTTTGAATATCTCAAATGGAAAAGTTAATGTTAGTCAAGAAAGAAGGCAAAATGAAAATAATCAGCATTATAG
>JBBQCZ010000229.1:0-4859 GCA_038319215.1 Bacteroidales bacterium
TGTGAGTCGGCAAAAAATAAAACTTTATCGGGTTGGCTGGTGTGGTCGGCAGTCATTCCGAATTGTCTTACTTCTCTGTCTTTATTTGTTGTCATGTCAATTTTCATGTCGCTGTCTTTTTTCTTAGGCTTGTTGGTAACGGTTGCGGCTATGTGGAGTGTGGAATAGGAATAGAAATTATCTTTGCAAAGTTCCCACGAAGCCAAATTTTTTGGTTTTGTTTTTAATTTTTGTAGTAAAAGCCAAATCAAAAAATTTGGCGGCGTTCGGATGCGTTCTACACGAACGGTTACAGACGAATTTCCACATTACACATAGGTGCTGTTAGGCACTGGTGGTTTAGTCGATATATCTGCATATCTGTAAATATTTAAATTCAAACGATGTCCTTTTTTTTTAATTTATTATTAAAAGTAAATTGTTCTATTAACTCCAGACAAGATTTTGTTCCCTGTCTGGAGTTTTTGTTTTTTGACAATATTTATCTTGTCAGTACCATTCTCTTAGATTCAATTGTGTTGCCGTCTGCTACAAGATAATAGGTGTAATGTCCTGCACTCAAATCGTGTGCATATACTATCAACTCGCCATATCCGCGATCATTAATCTCAACTTGTTTTAGTATGTTACCGAGATTATCTATAAATACAATTTTTGCTGATGTAATATTATCTGGTATTTGAAAACTAATAGTGGTTTGTTCCTTAAAAGGATTCGGCACATTTTGATTCAGAACTATTGATTTAGTATTTTCAAGAGTTACTTCCTGTTGGAAAGCCGGATTGTTTGTGTTTTTCATTTGAACATCTCCCAATTCTTCATATATAAGTTGTTCAATATTGTCTAGACGTGTTTCCAGATCATTTAGTTTTTGATTTAGACTGTCGTTGATATATTTCAGATCTTTTACCGATTCTATTAAAACAGGAACAAGGCTACTGTAATCAATATACAGGTAACCATTTGCGTCAGTACTGACAACTTCGGGAAATACTGGCTGAACCTCTTGTGCTATTAAACCAAGATGAGTACCTTCTGAAAGATTGCGATTCGGATTATTAATTGTGTCCCAACTGAAACTAACTCCTTGAAGAGTCATGGTCTTTGCAAGTGCGTCCTCAATATTTACAATATCTGTTTTCATGTTAATATCTGATAATTCTGCATACGATTGCGAAGTACTCTTTACAAAACCAGCCATATAATTAAGACTTCTTACTTCGGAGTAATCGCTTTCAGCATAAGAATTTACTGCTCTTACAGCCCAGTAAATGGTTGTATCTGCAGTTAATGTAAACAAAACCTTAGTTATTGTATCATTAATATTGTATGAGTAGTATGTATCGGTCATGCTTGGGTCATAAGCCAATTCAAAAATATAATAAAGAGTATTTTCTGATTTATGCCATTTAAACTCTAGCTTAGTTCCATATTTTACATTAATGTTATTCTGCGGCTCTATTAGCACTGGGACTTCTGGCATTTTTAGCAAAACAGAAATGTTTTCATCCAGTTCTTTAACTGCTTGTATAAGTATAGGTGTAATTTGCACGTAGTCCAGCCCTTTATACTGAATGCTTTCTGATATTACATTCCCAGCTGTGTCAAATTTAGCAGGTATCATCTGATTACTAACAAGATCAGGTAAAAAAGGCTCTACTTCTTGTGCGATTAATCCATATTGCTTATCAGTAGGGAAATTTAGGTGATAATTTGCAGTATCATAATAATAGGTTACTGGTCTCAATTCCCTAATTGCATTAATGCCACCTGCATAATCGTGAACATTCTGTTTAAATTGCTGGTCAGAAACGTCATTGCAATTGCCTGTATATGTAATGTTTCCTTCTACATGAACACTACCGACAAAATAGCCAGCCCAATTAAATTCTACCCCTGAAGCATCTGGATTTGGTGGACAAATAGCATATACTCCAAAATTATGAACAGAATTCGGATCTAATGAAGGAGCATGAAAATAACCAGCAGCATTAATCCTACCATAATCTGCCATAAAACGTCCGCCAAAATTATACGTCCCATCCATTATGGCAGGAATTGCATCTCTGGCAGTGCCAGCGACTCCCACATTAATATTGCTATACTGTGAGATTCCTGCAACACCAATTCCAATTGGTAATGGAGAAGATGTTGTTGATTGTCCATAAATTCCCACTTGATATATGTCCCCGTCTTCAACAACAGCTTTAAGTGCGATAGCTCCAGTTTCGCCTGAATTCATTAACACATCCAGCTTCGCACTAGGCTGGCAATTAGCAATACCTATACCTACTCTATTATTGTTCGCTCCTTGTCCCGAGAATACAAAATTATGATTATCTAAAGGTATTTCCCAGTCAACTAATAGCGGATTTAGTAAACTTCCATCACATTGGTTTCCTAGTGTAGAACCTGTAATACTACCATTAAAACTTCTCCAATGCAACACGCCATCATCATCTACAACTACACATCTTGTAAGGCTTTCATCTTGCCATACAACATCTGGCAATTCTCTCAAACGTGCATTGCCGATAACATCGAGTACCTGAGTAGGATTATCTGGGATAGTAAAAAAATCACCAATTCCCATGCGACCAGTTGTACCGTCTGAAACCATACGGGCAATTTCAAGCCCGTCCGGTGAGCCAGATTGAACTAAATCATTTCCTGAAGTATTTACAAATCTTACTATGTTTTCATTTTGCAAAGACAATTCGCTCCCCCAGTTTATTATGTGATCTCTGAAATTATTGTCCGAAAGACCGAAATACATATTAATTGATTTTTCACCAACTACCAGCTCGCCTACATTCATCCAGTTCCTGTACCCAGTACCTGTTTCATTTATATCCTGCCCCATATGTAAAAATGTACGTGGTTCCGATAAATTGTTCATCCCTATTCCGACACGCGGAACATTTATAGTTGCGTCATGGCTTATTATCATACGCTGCTCATTAAGTAGGCCCTCGTTGGTAAAGATTCGGATTGCTCGGTTTTCCTGCTGCCTAAGTTCGGCTGTGCCGTCATCGGCAATTCCTACAAGAAAGCCATCGGTAACTAAAGGCAGTGTAAAAGGGCCACTATTAGTAGCCAGATTAGAAAAAGAGGTATATACAGGGGTGTTATCAAAATCGTTGATACTAAGTTTCTGCAATGGCAAACCGCCAATTGCAACTGAAATATCATCAATCTCTTGCAATGAACCCATTGGCCAGTTAAAAAAACCTATTTGCCCGTTATCGGAGGCAATCATATCAGAGGTACCCCAGCCACCAAATTGACCGGGAGGAGTTCCACCAATCCAAAGGGAATTTTCACCAACTCTTAATGATCTTACATGCATACTATCAGCAACAATGTAATTATTTACCTGAATACTGTCCGCAAGTACTTTTCCGTTTACCTCCAAGGAACTTGTTGGATTTTCCGTTCCAATCCCAACATAATTTGTCAACCCTGTATTAAAAATATTGCCGGTATTTTGGTTTTTCTCCCATAATTTGCCGTTTCCGTTATTTTCGGAATTATTCTGAGCGTAAATGCTACCCATAGGTATATATAGTAACGTAACTAACATTACTATAAAAATTCTGTTCATCATAAATTTTGTTTCCATGGCTTTTGATTTTAGTTAATAATAATTTTTTGTGAAAAATGCTGACAATCATTATAAATAACAATTAGATATAGTCCTGATTTGTAATTTTGGATATCGATATAATCGTTTTTAAAGTTATTATAAACACCTACTAAATATCCATGTGAATCGAAAATCATTATATTTTTTATGTTGTCCACATTGTCGCTTTCAATAAATAGTTTTTGTTTTGCAGGATTTGGAAAGATTTGTATTTTATCGTTTATATTATTATTCATAATTTCTGTTGGCAGGTTGCATGTAAGGGAATCTTCTGACACACATACATCATCTATATAGTAGTATGCATAACAATCATTTGCTTGAGTAGTATTGGTTAATGTGTCATGAAAAAAATTACCAATAAATATGTATTGATAATTTGAATCTGCAACAAATGACCCAAAAATGCTTGTCCAATTACTATTATCATCAATTATGCTATTTGTATAAATGTGTGCAAAATTATTTATTACAGATATTGTAGTATCGTTATATGTTGTAAATAAAACTCCTAATTTATCTATAGCACATCCATAATTATCAGCTAAACTTACCTTTAGAGAAAAATAATATCTAAATCCAATTAGCATTGGTTCAATCAGTTGCGAATATAATATTTCACGATAATAATATGGTGGTGGAAGATAATTATAACTATAACAATAAATTCCACAATATGCATTCCCAGTACTGGCATTTTGAATCCCAAAACCATTTTGAGGAACTAAAACTCCACTACTTGTTGCACATGAATTAAAATAATCTGGACTATTTAAGAAATGAGAGAACACGTACCAGTTAACTACTCTATCTATTTGAGAAAGATTATCAGGACATGCACTATACTCTTCAAAGCTCGGGTTAGGCACCAGGTTTTGGGCATTTATATGATTTATTTGTAGTATCAAGGCAAGGACAAAAAGAAAATATATTTTAATGAGTTTTATATTTTTCATAGTTTAGTTATATTTTGATTTTTAACTTTATTATCAGAGAACTTGATTTCTTAGTAAAAAAGTAACTTATAAGCATATTTGTTATTAACGGCAGAGTGTTTTTTCCACTTGTGCCTAACGGTCGAGGCTATATGCAGTAAGGGATTGCGGGCTACTTTCCTGTCTGCCTAAATCGAAGTTAGAGCGGCGAGTCCCCTAGCGGAGCCTTCGTCGGGCTTATCGCCAGAGAGCTGGTACAGGAACCCTGCGGCAAGCCC
>JBBQCZ010000230.1:0-4847 GCA_038319215.1 Bacteroidales bacterium
AAACCACAAAGTACACGGAGAAAAAAAAACCACAAAGGACACGGAGTGAAAACACAAAGTACACGGAGAAAAAAAAACTAGAGGACACTGAGGGAAAAACACTATTAAAAAAAAACCACGGAGGACACAAAGATAAAAAAATAGAGTTTAGGTGGAAAATGTGTCCCTCTTACAACTTCCCATTTACTACTCGCTTTACGCCTTCTTTCAATAAAGCCACATTAAAATTGATCAATAAACCTAATTTATAATCCCCAAGTTTCAAATAAGTCAATACTTGTGCAAGGTGAATATCATTTAATGATACGACACTTTTTAATTCTATAACTAGTTTCTTTTCCACTAACAAGTCAATTCTGTAGCCGCAATCTAATTTCACATCTTCATAAACCAATGGCATCGGCTTCTCTTTTTCTACAAAAAAACCTGATTTAGAAATTGTATAAAACAGACATTCTTTATAGGCACTTTCCAATAAGCCAGGTCCTAAAGCCTTGTGTACATCTATTGCTAAGCCAATAACAATTTTGGCAATTTCATTTTCTGACATATTGATTATATTTTTAAAAACTTATAGATTGATTACAACAAAGTAACTGAAAAGATTTCAATATTCTAGTTTTTAACACGCTATCCCTCTTAAAAAAACCACCACAGAAAAAAAGAAAAAAATCTTTCATTGCTTAGCAAATTGCTGAAACTCTTAAAAAAAACCACAAAGGACACGGAGGAAAAACCACTAAGAACACAGAATTATTCAATCTGTCTTCTTAGTGGCGTGCCTTTACTTTGTGAGCTTTGTGGTTTATTTCCCCTTTGTGTCCGCCGCGGCGGATGTGGTTTCCCTTTCCTCTGTGCACTTTGTGTTTTCACATTGTGTCCTTCGTGGTTTAGTTTTCCCCTTTCAAATCCAAAGCATTCAACAGATAATGTTCTTCTATCCCGAACATATCTTTAATTGCTTCTATTTGATTTTTAATTGCAGGTTTATCAATTTTAGTTTTAGATTTCTCTGCAATAATCATAATGTTCTTATGAGTATGAGCATCAGAAATAAATTCTACAGCTTTAGTTTTGTAACCGAAATATTCAAGCACCAAACATCTGATTCCATCAGTAATAAGTTCTGACTGGCGCTCCAAAAATATACCATGTTTAATTATTGGACTAAAGACATTTTCTTTGAGTGATTTCTCTATTTCTTGTCTTATCTGATGTTGGCAGCATGGAGCAACTACAATTAGTTTTGCACCTGCATTTATTCCTTTGGCAATTGCATCATCGGTAGCAGTATTACAAGCATGAAGAGCAATCATCACGTCAAGTTTTTTACATTTATATTCTTCTATACTGCCTTCAATAAATTTAAGATTTGCAAATTCTGATTTTACAGAAATATCATTACATAAATTAACCAATTCTTTTCTGAATTCGACTCCAGTAATTTCCGCATTAAGTTTTAATTCATTTGCAAGATAATCGTACAAAGCAAAAGTAAGATAACCTTTACCCGAACCCATATCTGCTATTTGAAGTTTTTCTTTTACAGGTAATTCTTTAAGTAGAGAGCTTAGAATTTCAATATAATGATTTATCTGTTTAAACTTGTCCTGCGATTTTGGGTAAACCTTTCCATTTTCATCGCTAATATCAAGTAAGTGAAGATATTTTTTACCCTTAGTCTCTCCAATTTTGCGATTCTTTTTATTATCATGATCCAACGAAGGTAATTCTTTAACAGAAGCCACAAAAGTTCTTAGATTAGATTTAACACTATTTACATTCTCATAAACAAAGTCATTAGTCAATGTCATCAAAGTTGCTATTTTAAAATCATTTTCTAGCAAATTATCCAAAAGTACAACAGCCTCATCAATTGAATGATTTTTTACAATATCTTTTGTTTTGTAACGATATGTAAAACTGATTTTATTTTCATTTTTAATAACAATTCTTTTCGCGTATAGATTTTTTAGATTTTCTTCTGTGCCTTTATAGTTTGAAAGGGTTAGCTTAACGAATCTATTTTCGGTAATGCTAGTGGTTAGTTCTTTTAAAAACTGAGCTTTTTTTTCGTTATCGTTCATAATTATTTTTATTTGGGCGTAAAGATAACAAAAAAGGACGCAATTTACAGCGTCCTAATTTGTTTCAATACTGGAATAGTAACAATTTTGCAATAATTACAATCCAAATTTTTTGAGTTTATTAAAAAGTAACATTTACAGTAATCTCTTTATAAACAGAACCATTACAAACTTTAATTATAGCTTCGCCAATTCCAGCAGCGATTATCTGACCGTCGCTATCAACACTTGCCGCCATTATATTGTTTGAACAATAAACAAGATCTGCATTCACTACATTATTTTGAGCATCATACGCAGTTGCAGTTATCTGAAATGGAACCATAGTCATCATACTTAGATTTACAGTTGTTTGATTAACAGTAATATGGTGAACTAAAGGATTTCCTGTACCGCAATCACAATCGTCAGCAACTGCAGCAATAACAGCAGAAGCTCCACCTACATACATATTATTAACGTCGTAAGCAACAACATAAGTCATCATTCCAGCCATAGCATCTGATTTCATTGTAACAAGTCCAGTGCTATTAACAGTAGCAATATCGAACATTCCAAATCCATAAGTCGGAATTTGCCAAGCAAAAGTAACGCCTGTCAATTCGGTTGCAGTAGTTCTTGTAAGATGATATGCTTTAGCAGTAAACTGTCTTGTTCCACCAGCAGGAATATTTACATAAAATGGCTCAACAACAACTAAAGTATCTGGATTAACAACAAGACTTGCCTGTCCAATAATTCCATCAATAACTGCATATACATTTACTTCTCCAGGATTTACAGGAGTAACTAAACCTGTACTACTTACAGTAAC
This sequence comes from Bacteroidales bacterium, assembly GCA_038319215.1. Lineage (GTDB taxonomy): Bacteria > Bacteroidota > Bacteroidia > Bacteroidales > ML635J-15 > Bact-19. The sequence continues at coordinate 2,902 of JBBQCZ010000230.1, forward strand.
AATATCAGAATTTTCTGATCTCCAAACTGGAGTTTTACCAGAAACTTGCTCTCCATCGAAATTAAAAGCTTTTGCTGTTAATTGAACTGTTTCATTTTGGAATAGATCAGCAGAAGGAGGATTAACTTCTACTCTGCAAACTGGCAATTCAATCGTATAAGGAGCTATTACAGTTACTGGAACGATGCTTATAGGAGAACCGTTTATGCTAGTTGCAGTTACAGTAATATAACAACTACCAGCTTTATTAAAACTTACAAGACCTGCAGAAGTAACAGAAGCAATAGTTGCATCACTTGACGCATAAGTACAAGTTGGTTCAACTACACCAGTTGTAGTAAGATGAATAGCTTCTAATTGAATTTCGCCACCAACTTCATAAAGAATTGCACATGGCGCAACAGTAAATAAAGAAGGAGCATAAATTCCCAAAGGAGCTTTTGCTGTTAAAGTAACACCATCAATAGTAACAGAAGCTGTAACAGTAACCATACCTTCGCCAGCAACAGAAATTAAACCAGCAGATGATATTGTTGCAATTGATGAACTAGAAGTAGTCCATGTAACACTTGTTGGTTCCGAAGTATTTCCGTCCTTATCAACCAACTTTGCTGAATAAGTAACAGATTGATCAGGATTAATTTTTTGTGCACCATTTTCAATTACAAGCACATAGTTTTTGTCTGCGGCATCGTCTTCTTTTTTACAAGACTCTGTTCCAACGATAAAGAAAAGTCCAAACATTAACAGACTTGATGTAAGTAAAAAATTTTTAACACTTAATTTTTTCATAAATGATTAGTTTAAATTAGCCCTACTCCTATGGTTTTTCGGATTTACCCCGTTTTATTGGTATCGGCTCCAGATTTACAATGCGTGGGGCATATCAAAAAATGTACCAATCCGCATCCTATTTACAAACCAATAGTCCGAATCTATTAAATTCGAGCTATTTTATTTGTTGTTTTAAACTATTCGCTTTTTTTAGCTTTCTTCTCAATTGGCAATACACCTGCCATATCTCCAATAATGTTTACAAGATCAGAACCTGTAGGGATAACAATCTTAGCATTATCCTTAAGTGCGATCTCTAGAGCTTCGAGTTTTTTCAGCAATTGAGCATTACCGATAAAGTATTTATCTGCAGCTTCGTTTACCAATTTAATAGCTTCTGCTTCACCTTCGGCATGAAGAATTTTTGATTGTTTGTAACCTTCTGCTTCTTTAATTTTTGAACGTTTTGTTCCGTCAGCAGATGTTTCGGCAGCAGTAGCATAGTCGATAGCAGCAATTTTTTCATTTTCTGCTTTTACAACTTTGTTCATTGTTTCCTGCACATCTCTAGGAGGATCAATTTGCTTTAACTCAGTACGAACTATGTCAATACCCCAAGTTCTAGTTTCATCACATAAAGTTTTGTGCAATTCCGCATTGATTTTTCCACGTTCGCTATTAGCAGATTTCAAAGTCAAAGTACCGATAATATTTCTCAAAGTAGTACGAGCAAGATTCACAATCTGCCATTGATAATTATTAACATTGTACTGAGAATTTTTCACACTGTCTTCATCCATATTCACTCTAAAATAAACTTGAGCATCAACACTTGCATTCAGATTATCATTTGTAATAATTTCTTGAGGTTGCGCATCAACCATTTGTTCTGTTGTATTCACTTTGTAAAGCTTATCAATTCCAGGAATAATCCAATGAAACCCAGGATTTGCATATTTACGATACTTACCCATCCGTTCTATTAATCCTCTATGTGTAGGACGAATAATTTTGACACCTGCAATCAGAAACACAAAAACTGCTGCTCCGATAATAAAATAAAATTGAATTTCCATGTTGTTTAAGTTTTAGTTAATTACTATAATTCATTTATACAAAATTAACATAATAACTGAGATATAAACTAAAAATTGCAAGTTTTAACAAATTTT
>JBBQCZ010000231.1:0-4817 GCA_038319215.1 Bacteroidales bacterium
ATGCACAATGTTCCAATGGACAAACTCTTTGATTTTCAAGCTGTTCATTAAGTGCTTGTTGTAATGTTCGCTTGCAGGCAGGACACCTTTTAATTTTGTTCACTTTTAAAGATTATTATATTCCTATTTCTTCCAAAAACACAAAGAAATTTTTTTGCCTTTACTTGTTTCTAATGGTTTTATTTCAAAACTTTTGTTTTGTAGATTCCCTTCCAACTCTTTAATATATTCTGTTTTGCTATGTAATTCCTCTTTAAATTGTTCGATTTCAGAGATTTTACTTAACAAATCCTCTTTTAATTGGTTATTGTTAATTGTTTTTGTTTGTATGTCGGAATTTAGAAACTCAATATTTTTTTCTTTGCTCTGCAATTCTTCTTTATTTTGCTTAATTTCAAATGTATTGCTTTGCAAAGTTTCTTGTAATTGGTTAATATCTGTTGTTTTACTTTGTAAGTCAGATTTTAAATATTCAATATCTTTCTCTTTGAGTTTCAATTTTTCCTCACATTTCTCAACTTCTGATATTTTATGTTGTAAGTCTTTTTTGAGTTGTTTAACTTCCTCTGTCAATTCAACTATTAGCCCGTCATTTTTTTTTACAATTTCTATTTTTTGGTTTTCGTATGGTAAAAACATTTTGTTCTTACCATCATTAAATAGTGCATAATCGGAAAATTCAACAACATCATTGCCTTTTGTTTTAAAACCTTTGTCTTGCTTTCTCAAAATATCAACGACAATCCCAGTTTGATAAGGTTTGTAAAAATTCGTTCTCAAACAATTTGAATCTGTTCCCGAGTAGAAAACGCCAAAATTTGGGTGTGTATGTATCCAAATTAACATTAAGGTCCCGTTACTTTGGCATTTCTCTGAAATATTTGCCAAGCATTCTTCCGACATTTCAACAAATGCAGATTGGGAATTTCCGTTACCTTCTTCGTAAGCCGTTGCAACTACAAATTCTCCGAACTGGTCTTTAAAGTACAATCCAACAAAAATACCTTGTGCCTCGTGTTTAACTTCTTGATAAACTCTATTACCGTGACTAACAAAGGCATTCCATGCATAATCCTGAATATATACGAAAAAATCAGGAATTTTGCCATCGTGAAATTTTTCCCTGTCTTTGAAATCAATAAGTGTATCAGGAATTTCTGACTCATCTTTTGCCTCGATTGTTTTTGTTTTTATTATTTTCATATCAATACAAGAATTTTTTCGTTACTTGATTGCAGGTTGTTTACAACAATAATATCGTTCTCTTTTATTGCAAAGTCAGACATTGGTAATTCTAAAAAGAATTTATGATTTGGATTAGTCAAAAACAATTCTTTGTTAATCAGCCATTTAGATTTCACAATCTCGCTTTCATTGTACTTATCTTGACAAATGGTACACCAGCGCTCGTTGTCATAAATTTCGGACTTGAACTTTTTAATTGACATTTCTTTTCCGCAACTTTCACAATTCATTGAGTAAATATATTCTTCGTTCCAATTAATGTAGAAATCGGAATTTAATGTGTCTTTTAATTCTGTTAGTAAATCTTTGAATGTATTTGTATTAACATTTAAATTTGATTTAAAAATTTGATAGTTAACATCTTCGTGCAAAAGACATCTTTCGCTTTGTGGATAATCAATTTCGAGAATACGGTGGTAATTTGCCGCATATTGTAATACTTTATTTTTCAACCGACTTTCGCCTTTTAAAAACATAATAATTTCCGTGGCTATTAAAACACCCGCTAAAGCAGCAGCTACCTGAATAGACGGAATGTGTTCCAACTTGGTATCAACCATTTTCAATTTTGAGCAACTTTGGCGTTTCCCTGTAAAATCACCGAATCCAATAACTTCTCTGAAACAGGCATCTGTTGGTTTTTCATTGGGGAAAAATGAAATTTGTATAGTAAATTTTTCAAATCCCATTTCAAAAAACGGCTTTTTAAGTCGCACACTCCAGTTGTTAATATATGCCCGAGCGTCCATTGTGTCCACACAACAAACTATTATGTCGTTTTCTAGAAAAATTTGTTTGCCAACATCTTGAATTTTGGCGTTTATTCCTTGAATATTTGGCGATTCATGTAAAGAAATCAGATGCAATGCTTTTGCAGCAATTTCTGCTTTTGATTTGCCTATATCGCTTTTTGAAAAAAGTGTTGTACGCGAAAGATTGCTATCTTCAATTGGGTCAAAATCGACAATGGTAAAATAACCAAAACCCATTAAAGCCAAATTTTTTAACACTTCGTTGCCGCCTGCACCTGCACCGACGACAAGAATTTTTGTACTCTTGATTTTTTCGCCTACTTCTTTGCCGATAACCCGTTCTTGACGGTCAAAATAGTTATTCATTTTCATTTTTTTATTATCGTAATTTTTTTTACAGCTTGCTGAACTGGCTGTTGTTCGGGCGTTTTTTTGACAATAGTAATTTTAGTTTTTTCGGAGTGTACAACTGTGATTGTAGGTTTTGTTAGTAAATCCAATGCCCATTTGATATTAGTTACAGGTTTCCTAGCACGCCTAACCCAATAATCATAGGCTTCGCCGTCAATATGAACTCCCTCTGCACAAACAAATTCATCTTGATTAATAAGTGCACCCAAAGAAATAATAAAATGCCAAAGACCACTATCTTTTGCTACCGCCCATGCATTACCTGTACAAATCCAATCTTTACGTATATGGTTATTGAATGGTTGAAAATTGCTATTCCATTCAACAAAGGGCCCATTATCTGCTCTTCTATTAGCCAATACAGGTTCCGACAATGTTATTTTTGCAGTTCCGTGATAATCATTCCGTATTTGCCCTTCTCTAACATAAACCGGCATCCGATAATCAACAAGATATTTTTCTGGATATTTGTCTGCTGTTGGTGAAGATAAAACAGTTTTCGTTTCCCCTGTAACACGGTCTTCATATCTTACTGTTACGTACTTTGCAAATTCTGCATCTTTTTGTAGTTTTTGCACCAAGTTAAATTCTTCACGTAGAAGAATATTATCATAAAAAGTACTCATATTGTTTCTGTTTTATTTGATAAAAAAAGCAAAAGTACCTCACAGAAGAAATCCACAAGGTACTTTTGTAATTAGGCACCTTGTACCTTTGCCATAATTTGGGCTTTGTCTCCGTCCTGAAACCCTAATCTTTCTAATGTTGTGTTTTCATCTACAACTTGCGCACCTTTTAAAAGTTGCCATTTTTGCCCTGCGGGTGGTGCCGGTAATCCCAAGTCCTCAGAACTCAAAATGTCTTTCGGTGTTACCTCTGCGAAGTTAATATCGGGAACTCCGAATTCTTCGCCTGTCGTTGAATTGATTAAATTTAATGTAGCCATGATTTTGAAATTTTAAATTAAACATTATGTGAAACAGTTATTTTTATTGCTTTTTGACAATTCTAATTTTTTTTGTTTTTGTGATACTTTGGGGTAATATATCCGTAATTAAATCACCTCCAAAGTTTTGCGTAATTTTAAAATATGTAATGGTACCGGCAATAGCATTTTCTTTTCTTTCATAATTTGCACAACCGCACCCTAGAAATTTATAGGCGGGATTTAAGATGTTCTGTCTATGTCCTGCTGAATTCATCCAGCCATCAACAACAGTTTTTGCAAATTCAATGTATGTAAATGGGTGTATTTCACAAAGTCCATCTATTGAAAAGTATTGCTGTGAATTAATAATGTTTTTAACGATGAATCTATTACCTTTTGAATTAATGACGGGATAATCAGCAATATTTTCACCATAACAATAAAATCCATTGAAAGTGTTCGATTTCAATGTATTTAACCGATTATCAAGATTTCTGTATCTATTGTCAATTGGATTTTCATGACTAAAAAAATTATGAAGCTTCATTTGTAAAGAATGTATTATAGAAGAATCCAATAGCTTATCATGGAAATTGCAAATTGGCAAATTTAAGCGATACCTTTCATTATTAGTGCTATAAAAAATAGCAGCATTAAGAAGGTCGAAATTAATTTCAGCCTTGTTAATTCTATTGTTCAAGGCTGAAATATTAAAGAATGTGCCAAGTTCAAAATCAGTATAATAATTTATCTTGCCGTTATTTACTCTTACTATTTTCATCTTCGCTAATTGATTGCTATATGTAAATCACTTTCCTACCTTCAATTCTACCTTCGTAAACTTTACTTCCTTGTATATAAATTGTCCCATTTCCATTGTCTTCAGAGAAATGAGCTTCTCCATTCTTATCAGTATATTGGTCTTTAGCACAACCACGTGTCCAACCGTTAAAAATTACTCCAACTTTTTTTGAGTAAACAGGTCTTCCCGTGCCTTTTTCAAATACTTGTATTGTAAACATATTTTTAAAATTAAATGAAATTAACTTTCAATTTGTGTGTCGGAAAGATTTGGCTCTTTGACTTTTGCGAAGCGTTGGCTTGTGTGTCGGGCAAAAGGCAATGTGCCAAATGTGGGTCGGCTCTTAAAAAACAAAAAATGTGGGTCGGCAAAAAATAAAACTTTATCGGGTCGGCTGGTGTGGTCGGCAGTCATTCCGATTTGTCTTTCTTTTCTGTCTTTGTATGTCGTCTTGTCAATTTTCATGTCGCTGTCTTTTTTTAGGCTTGTTGGTAACGTCTCGCAAATACACGCAGGGCGGGAGTTTCCCGATGAACTTCCTACGAAGATTTGCATTTCAAAATTTCAATTCACCGTCAACGAAGCAGTGAAACCCGGCTTGCGAGTATTTTGCTTTGTACCGATTGTTCTTTTTCCTTTTAAAAAACAATCGGTACAAAGCCAAGAGCAATTAAGAGAA
>JBBQCZ010000232.1:0-4754 GCA_038319215.1 Bacteroidales bacterium
AATAAAATAGAGGATTATTATGGGATAAAAGTTAATACAGTTTCTGGAATAACTACTTTAAAATCATGGGTGTATAATCATGGAGGTGGAGATTATGGAGGTACTGCAACATTTTTAGCAAATATTGCCGAGAATGGGGCATCGTATTTTCCAACTGGAACACCAGAAGAAGGCGTTTATGTTATAACTAAATGTGGTAATGACGCGCTTCATGCCAGAACAATTGTAGGGTTTAACGACGATGTTTGTTTTGATTACAATAATGATGGTCAATATACTAAGAATATTGATATTAATGGAGATGGTGTAATCGATGTTCGTGACTGGGAAAAAGGAGGTTTTAAAGTTGCCGAAAGTAATGGACCATTGTGGGGAAGCGGTGGATATTGCTGGATAATGTATAAAGCTATGGCCGACGAATACGGAGATGGTGGGATTCTAAACAACGATGTTCATGTTATTGTTCCAAAAATAGATTATGAGCCATTATTAACTGTGAAATTTGAGTTAAAACATACTTCAAGAGAAAAAATAAAAGTTAAAATTGGAATAAGTTCAGATGTTAATTCAGATACTTACGATTATGTTAAAGAATTTCCAATTTTTAACTACCAAGGTGGAGATAAATATATGAAGGGCGGGACAACAGAAGGGGATAAAACTTTGGAAGCAGGGCTTGATATTACCTCGCTATTGGAATATTTTAATGATGAGTCGTGTGCGAAAATTTTCCTAATAATTGAAGAATCTGACAATAATGATATTTATGCAGGGCAGGTTAATAATTTTTCAGTTATAGATTATTCGGGTACAGTGAGCCATGAATTTTCTGGAGTTGCAAATGTAGATATCGTCAATAATTCGACAACAATTATTCCTGTTAATGTTTGTTTAAATCAGTTAAATGTCCCTGTTATTACCACACTAACATTGCCAGTTCTTACTGCCGGTGCGTCAAATTGGGTTCCTTTGGAATATAATGGAGGAACACCACCATACACTTGGGAGATACTTCCTTACTACTCTCAGAATACAACAATTCAGGAATTTCAATATTATACAGACAATAGACTAACGTCGAATTCATATTTTGATGGAGCGATAGAACTTAGTTTGCCATTTCTATTCCCATTTGATGGAGAACTTTCCGATAAAATAAAAATTCATACCGATGGATATATTTTACCATTTGCTTCTACTAATCCATGGAATCAATTTAGGGAGCATTTATACCCGTTTTTTATCAATGAAAGAGTTATTTCTCCCTTGGCACGATTTAATCTAGTAAGTGATTATGACGAAGGCGATGGAATTTGGTATTCATTTGTTCAGGATACTGTGAAAATTAGGTGGCATTGTTCCGATAAATGGGCAGAGCCTTGGACTCGTGTCGATTTTGGCTGCAGTTTAATTTCTAATGGTGATATTGAGTTTTATTATGGCGAAACATATTTAAAAAATATGTATTCAAATATTGGAGGAGTTTCTTTCGGCCATTTAAACGATAATATAATTTGTTGGAATGACGTAGTTCCGTCATTGAACACAAAAATAAATTTAAAGTCATATCCAGTTCCAGAAGGGCTTAAAATTTCAACTGCGGGTGTTATTTATGGAGAACTTAGCGATTATGTAAATTATCCTTTTAGGGTTAGAATTACCGATGCTAATGGAATAAGCCATACTAGGAATTATGAGTTAACAACAGATATTAGTGATGAACAAATAGGTAGTTCCGAAATTATTGAGATTTTCCCAAATCCAGTTAAATCTATTGCAGGAATAAAAGTAAATTCCGATAGCTTTCAGTTTGTTGAAATGGAAGTGTATAACGCTACTGGAAAATTATTGAAAAAGAATAAAATATACACTAATACAGAAGTCGAAACCGATTTTTCGGATTTTAATTCTGGAGTTTATATTGTTGTTGTATATGTGAATGGCGAAAGAATAACCCGAAATTTTATTAAGATTTAGTATGAAGAATATTATTTGTATTTTCTGTTTTTTGTTTTTCTCATTATTTTGTTTTTCTCAGGATTTGGAAAAAACAAATGAAAATCTGTTAAAGCCGCTATCATCGAAAGATATTATCGAGCTGTCGAGTCTGCCAGAACTGAAAATGCCAGATTCTTACAAACACAAATCTATACCACACGAGGTAGATAATACTACTCAAAGTTGCTATTCTGGTTTGTTTTTGCAAGCTGGGTTGTGTTGTGGTCAGGCTGCTTGTGTTGCAAATGGTTTTACTTATGAAATAAATAGAGTTAGAAACTTAAATGGTAGTTTGGTCCAGAATAAATACCCTACTCATTTCGCATGGAATTGGGAAAGTGGTGGAGATGGCTATCATGGTGCTAGTTATTATCATAGTTTATTGTTGCTAAAACAAGTTGGCAGTCCTAATATGCAAGTTTATGGCGGTACGCACGACTTTGGTGGTGCAACCAGATTTATGTCTGGATACGATTCTTATTACCAAGCTATGCAAAATAGAATTAGTGCAGCTTATTCAATAAATTGTTCAACAGAATTGGGAATTATTAAACTCAAAAACTGGATAAACGATCATCTTGACGGTTCCGCTATTGGAGGGATAGGTTTTTTCTATTCTCAATATCAAAGTCCAGCATCTACTTTGCCTGTTGGAACCGAACATGCAGGTGATAAGGTGATTATAGCTTGGGGTTCCTCTCCTAATCATGGCATGACAATTACTGGTTACAACGATTCTATAAAATGGGATTTTAATGGAGATGGTATATATACTAATAATATCGACATTACAGGTGATGGCCAAGTAGATGTTCGCGACTGGGAAATTGGAGCTTTTAAAATGTGTAATACTTATGGTGGCTCTTACAATGCTTGGATGATGTACAGAACATTAGCATTGTCTTCAACAACTGGTGGAATATGGAATAACACTGTAAATGTTCTGTATGCAATAAAAGAATATTCTCCGTTGTTGACATACAAAGTAAGTATGTATTATACAAATCGAGTAAGAATAAAAGTGATGGCCGGCATGAGCACAAATCTTGCAGCTACAGAACCAGATTACTATATGAGTTTTCCTATTTTAGATTATCAAGGTGCAGAGTGGGGTTTGCAAGGTGCAAATGATGAAACCTCTAGGCAAATGGAATTTGGATTGGATGTAAGTCCGTTTCTTAATCTGATTCCTACTGGTACGCCTGCAAAATTTTTCTTCTCAGTTGTAGAAAACGATAATGAAGCTTGGGGTTCTGGTCAAATTCAAAGTTTTTCTGTAATTAATTATAGTTCAGGATCGCCAGTCGAATATGTTTCTGCTTCAACTAATGTGGATATTATTCAAAATGGAAAAACAACAGTTACAGTTAATCATACACCTAGTTTTAGCACTCCTACAATAGCAACGAGTGTGCTGCCTAATGCAAATGTATATCATAATTATTCTCAACAAATGCTAGCTTCTGGAGGTACTCCACCATATAGATGGGAGTTTGATTACGATTATTCAGTTAATCAAATATCCACAGCTCCTACTTTAGCAACAACTGCATTATCTGGGTCTTATATAAGTCTTCCGTTTGCTTTCGATTTCTATGGAGAAACATTTAACGGTTTTTATTTAAGCAATAAAGGATATATCGATTTTACAGGAGAGTCTTATACCTTACCTTATAATGATAACAATGCCATTAGCACAAATAGTGTTTGCTTCATGAATAGAAAATGTATTGCTCCTTTTTATTCAAACACAACCTGCACTACTACTTTTTCTACTGGTGCTAACTATTATATTATTAGGTGGACTGGAACAAATATTGATGTCTCATTAAAACTTGAAAGCAGTGGTAAGGTTACAATCTTTTATAATAATTGTAATCCAAATAATACACAGATTTGGACATCTGGCTGCTCAATGGGAAATTTATCTAATTATAGTTTGACTCCTGTAAGTGGTGCATTAACTGCAATTTCTTCTGTTGGCTATGAATTTGCTCCTGTGCCATTACCAGAAGTGTTTAGTTTGACTGAAGATGGACTTCTATATGGTGTTCCAACAGAAGAGATTTTAGCTATGCCATTGCATTTTAAGCTAACCGATGCTCGAGGAATGATTAATAGAAAAACAATTCCGATTTCAACAGAAGGCTTGATAATAGGATATGACATAACAACACCAAATAATAATCTAATTGAATGGGGTGAAACTGTAAATATGAATTTAACCCTACGAAACGCAACCGAAAGCACAATTAATAATCTCGTTTTAAGCTTGAGTTGTGCAGATCCTAATGTTACAATGATTGATGGCACTCAAAGTGTGCTCATTATGAATCCATTGCAAGAAATTAATATTTCTACCGCTTTTAATTTTGGCTTGAATTTTAATTTCTATAATGAGCAAGAATTAACCTTACATCTTGTTGCAGTATCAAATGAAAATACATGGGAATTTGACATTGTTTACCCAGTTTACACTGCTGATATAGTAGTGCAAGAGTATTTTGTTGACGATGCAGATAATAATAGACTTGATATTGGTGAGACATCAGATGTGTTTTATACTTTTTTAAATGATGGTGGATCTACATTGAATGATGTTGTTATTACGGTAAGCAGTTTGGATCCATATTTTACAATTAATGCAAATAATGATGATATTGGAAATTTAATTGCTGCTCAAAGTGCTAACGCTTATTTCAATTTTACTGCACATCCCGACTGTTTACCTGGGCATGTAGCAATATTAAATTTCC
>JBBQCZ010000233.1:0-4703 GCA_038319215.1 Bacteroidales bacterium
GTTTAGGAGGTACTACTCCGAAATTCAATTTTGGTGAAATTCGATATTCCGGAATTGAAACAGCAATAAATTATAAAAACCATTTAGGTGATTTTAATTATTCTATAGGATGCAATGCTGCAACTCAGGAAGCCGATTACATAAAAATTGACGAACCTAATTATCGCAATGGCTATCAATCATTGAAAGATAAATCGATATATAGTTATTATGGATTAACCTATATTGATAGATATCAATCAGATGCTGAAGCATTAGAAGTTCCATCGCTTTATGATAATGTATTGCATGCTGGCGATTTAAAATACAAAGATATGAACGGCGACGGGGTAATTGATGATAATGACCGGTCGGTAATTGGTCGTACTGCACCACGCTTAATTTATTCAGTAAATTTAGAGTTGAAGTACAAAGGTTTTGAACTTTCGATGCTAGGAACTGGAAGAGCTTTTTATGATCTACCACAAACCAGTAGTTATTTTTGGAATGGATGGGGCGATGGTAACTACTCCGCATTTGTACGAAATAATTTATCAACTGGGGCTTACCCAGCACTAACTTATAACAAAGTAGAAAACAATTTCAGAGGTTCTGATTTCTGGTTAGTCGATGGTGGATTTTTCAAAATTCAAAATGTTCAATTGGCTTATAGTTTAAACCAAAAATTGATAAAACCACTAAAGATTCGTTCGTTGACTTTCTTTGTAAACGGAACGAATGTCTATACCATATCTAAAGTAAAAGATGTCGATCCAGAATCGATAAATTCAGGTGTTAACACATATCCTTTGTTTATGAACTTCACTGGTGGATTAAAATTAACCTTTTAAATTATGAATCAAATGAAAGATATAAAATTTGGAATTTTAGGTATTATCCTAATTTTAATGAGTTCCTGTACCGATTTTCTTGAGCCATATCCTAATGGGGATATTTCAAGCGAAGACATCTGGAATTATCAGGATAAAGTACAGGGGTTAGTAAATCAATGTTATAATTATATGCCTCAAAACTACAACGATAACGAAGGTGCTGTGCTGGACTGTGCAACAGATAATGCAGTAAATACATCAACTACCAACAGTATGTCGAAATTGTCGGTGGGATCGTTAACAACAGGACAAGATGTTTTTGCAACTTATTGGTCACGCGATTATCAGGCACTATTTCTTTTAAATACATTCCTTAAAGACAGAAAAGGATACAATACAAGGTATTTAGTCAACGCTCGTTATAATGATTTAGTTAAAACTAGACTTCAGGGAGAAGCTTATGCATTACGTGCTTGGTTTGAATGGGATTTATTGCAAAAATTTGGAGGAAAAGCTGTTAATGCTGAAATGCTAGGTTTCCCCATTGTTTTAGAACCTCTGGATCCTACAAAAAGTGTAAATCTCAGTCGTAACACATACGATGAATGTGTTCAGCAAATACTAAACGATTGCGATTCGGCTTATAAATATCTGCCTATTGCTCATCGTGATTTTCTAGTTCCGATTACTGCCGATAGGATTTATTCAGGAAGTAAATACTGGGGAAGAATGGATGGAATTACAACCCGTGCTTTAAAATCACAAGTATATCTTACTTGGGCAAGTCCGCGTTTTAATCCTAATAGTGACATATCTCGTTGGGATAGCGCTGCTGTTAATGCAAAAAAAGTAATCGATTTCAAATTAAATGTGGATAATGTTACAGCAGGTTTTAATAAAGCAAGTAAAGTGGAATGGTTTAACCCGAATTATCCAGGAATTGTATTTTCTTCACGTTATGTAGACCAAAACGAGGCCATGGAAAAAATGTTTTATCCCGGCGGTTTTCAGGGAAACGGCCAGATGGGAGCTACTCAAGATTTGGTCGATGCATTCCCTATGAAAAACGGTTATCCAATCACAGATGTACGAAGTTTATATGACCCTGCAAATCCATATTTGAATCGCGATCCACGTTTCTATAGTGCTATATTCTACAATGGTGCAAAGGCAATACAGGAAGGTACAACCACCACAATGTATACATTTGACAATTATGAAGGAGGTAAAGATGCTGCTTTATCTAGCCCGAATAATAGCAAAACAAATTTCCATATAAAAAAATTTGTATATATGGGACTTAACTGGTCCAACAGTACTATAAAAAAAGCACAACATGCTAAATTTTATTTTAGGTGGGCACATATGTGTTTAAATTTTGCTGAAGCAGCCAACAAGGTCGTAGGACCTACCAATACTGCAAAATATGGTATATCTTCAAAAGGCGCAATTCAATATTTACGCTCTCGCAAAACCTACGATAATGCTATAGGTTTTACTGTCGATCCATTTTTAGATGAAGTTGCAGTACAAGGAATAACAGCATTCGATGATTTTATTAAAAACGAAAGACGACTTGAAACATGTTTTGAAGGTATGCGGTTTTACGATTTAAGAAGATGGACAACAAACCTAGACGGTTTGAATAAAATAGCCCATGGCGTTAAAATCATTAAAAATGCTGACAATTCCCTTACATATCAAGTTATTCCGGTAGAAGAACGTAAATTTAAATCAGCTTATTTGCCGATACCCTATTCTGAAATTCTTAAAATGAGTAATCTCCTACAGAACGAAGGTTGGGATGGATGGAACTAAAATTATAAAAAAAGCAATATTATGAAGAAAATATTAGGATTAATTATTTTGATTTTTACGTTGACATCATGTTATGATGATTACGTGAAGGATTACAAATTCGATGCAGTTTATTTCACTTATCAATACGATGTTCGCACTTTTGTAGTAGGCGAAGGAATGAGTTTTGATTTGGGAGTGGGATTAGGTGGTGTAATGACTAATACTCGTGAACGAGTTGTTGAATTTTCAATAGACAACACGCTTATTACTCCTGCTGCTCTAACTGCAATGAAAGCAAGTTCACTAGCATACATCAAGGATGCAACTTCTTCTGTTACTGCATTCTCCGAATTTCCATCAAATTATTTTACATTGACCGATAACAGTAAATTCATAATTGCAAAAGGACAAAATGTAGGTCGTGTTACCATACGACCCGATTCTGCTCTTTTCTTAAGTGATCCAAAGTCGCTTAATCCAAATTATGTATTGCCTTTGGTTATAAAAAGTGCTGACGCCGATTCAATTTTACCATTGAAAAAAACTACCATTATTGGTGTAAAATATGAAAACAAACTTTTTGGCAATTATTGGCATGGAGGTATGACGGTTCGTTATACTCCACTAAACGTAATTAAAGATACATTGAAGTACTATACTGCAATTCCATCGCCAGATTCTAAATTGTGGGTGTTGAAAACTACGGCTCCATTTGAATTAACTACCAACGGCTATGCTAATATAACTGGAACAAAACAAGAGCTTAAGCTTACGTTGAGTGGAAATGATATTCTCGTTGGTAGAGCAATTGGTTCTACTTATGATTATAGTGCGAATGGTACTTGCGTTTTCAATAATGCAAAATTACTTCAAAACCGTAAAATAATATTGAATTATAAATATGTTGACACTTCAGGAAATACCTGTTATGCCACAGACACACTGACATTTAGAAATCGTATACGCGATGGTGTGAACGAATGGCAGGATGAAAATCCGTCTCATTATTAATTGAAAAAGGATTATTGATGTTAAAAGATTCCTTATATATTTAATAGTCGTCTTACAACAAATCTTGTGTATGAGGCTAAATGCTAACAGTAATAAATTTCTTAAAAATGAACTTCAATAGAAATTGGTTTATAATTTCTTTCTTTATTATTCTTACTTTAACTCTCACGTCAATGTGTTTGTGGGGTCAGGCTGATTGTTCGGTAGTTGGTTTGTCTGTCGACGTGAAAACTAGCTCTGCAGCTGCCTATAAGCCATATAGCACCCGAACAATCTGTCAGTTGTCAGGATTTTATGAAAACTCAAAAAATGTAAGTATTAATGTATATGGAAGTAGAATTGATAAACGCACTAATGCAACCGGCTATTATTATACAAAACAAATTGATGGTCGTTGGTGGGTAGTTGATCCTGAGGGATACTTAAGTATTTGTAGGGCTGTAAATGCTATTTCGCAAGGAGCAGGTAATACTTCAAAAAGTACATTTATCTCCAAATTCAGCAATAGCACTAATACGTGGATGAATTCAACAAAGTCATTGTTGAATGATAATGGATTTTATTGTGCAGGAGCATGGTCGTCAACATCATCTATAAAATCAAATCCGAATCAAAGTTCTAAACCACTAGCTTATACTATTATTCTGAATTGGATGAGTGGGTATGGGTCAGCACGAACCTTTCAGCAATCGGGTCACATGGGTTATCCTAACGATGCAATCTTTGTTTTCGAGACTGGTTTTGTCAGTTATTGCGAAACTAAAGCACAGACTTTGGCCGCTAATAAAACGGATAAAAATATATTTGGCTATTTTTCAGACAATGAACTTCCTTTTTATAACAAAAGTTTGAATAATTTTCTACGTATTGGCAAAAAATCACTAACCGACGAAAATTATTTAGCTACAAAAAAGTGGTTGTCGGATAATGGATATTCGGAGTCAGATACTATAAACTCTGAGATACAAAAAAAATTCCTTGGATATGTGGCACAAACTTATTTCTCAATAGTTTACAATGCCATAAAAAAATACGACCCTAATCACATGGTGTTAGGGCCGCGTGTGAATGTGGTAGAAG
>JBBQCZ010000234.1:0-4678 GCA_038319215.1 Bacteroidales bacterium
ATAGCAATCGGCTCCGTTCAACTCTGTTTTATTTGCCATTTTCGTTGCTGAAGTAAATAAATGTCGTTTAATTTTGGAAGTTAACTTATTTTAAATAACTTTGGGGCACGAAAACGGCGAATAAAACACTAAGATGTTAGGTGCAATTGTAAAAAAAAATAACCTTATCGGTAATCGCACCATTTTACCGTTTTGAAAATTGCTTTGTGATTTACCCAGCGAGCAAACTTTTTTTGATATAAATCTGATTTATTATAAGCCATAACAAATGGATCTATTTTCATTTCACGAAGTTTTTCTATTCTGTATAAATCTTGTTCTGGTGTTGACCAATAGCCAATTAAAACATAGCACATTATTTTGTACGGCTTTATATGTTTAATCATTTCTTTTAATTGTGGTACAATATCCTCTTTCGGATTGTCCCAAGCAATATGGATTTGTTTGTGGTGTTTTAGATTATTGAGCCAATATGCTTGTTCTTCGTTCATAGTCCGAACGTCAACACCGTGCAAGTTTACTGTTTGTTTTGTTCTTAATAAATCGTCTATTGCAAATTTCCATTCAGGATTCGCAAAGAAGTTGTTGTCTAAAACTTCAATTCGTTTTCCATTTGGATTTAAAGCCATTGGTTTTTGAGGAGTAATATAACCCTCTTTTTTTCTGACAATGCAAAACGGACAATTCCGAGTACAACCACGAGAATAAAATTGAAGTGAAAAATCATACATTGGGTAAATTGTATAATCAGGGTTACAAGCTTCGACTTCTAAAGGTAGTCGCTTTTCAATATCGTAACCCGAACCACCTTTTATCCATTCGTTTGAAGTTATCATTGAGCCGCTTATGTCAGGGGTAAAATTGAACAACTTAGAAGAGTACAAGCGATCATATTCTCCAATCGTTGCAAGTTCAACACTATCATTCATTTGTTTGTGATAAGTTGATAATTTCATTAAAGCAATATTCGGAAAACCATGTCCGTCAACGTCAATTAAACCTATTTTCATTTGATCTAAATTTTATGATAAGAAAAGAAAACAAAAGCACCTAACATCAACTAGCCAAGCCATCCGCCTGACAGCTTTCAGCGGTCAGACAGCGCACCTAAAGGCGGTTGGCGGCTAGTCTTGTTCGTTAGGGGCAAGCCGAAAAAAAAGTATACGTTTAGCAACAATGAATTACAAGCTAGAATTTGACATAAAACAAATTTAAATGAATATTGAAAAATTGAATAGCAGCCAACGAAAAGCTGTTGAATATAATGGAAAGCATTTACTTGTGCTTGCTGGAGCAGGAACTGGTAAAACTCATACTATTGTAAATCGTGCTGCATATCTGATTGCAAAAGGAGTTCAAGGTAAAAGAATTCAAATACTTTCGTTTACACGTAAATCGGCAAGTGAAATTGTAGAACGAGTGAATTCAAAGTTTAGAGATAGCAAAGATGCAAAGCAGCTGAATGGTTCAACTTTTCATGCATGGTGTATGAATATAATAAAAGCTAATCCAAAAGTTTTTAAGGTAAGTGATTATACTGTCATTGACAAAGAAGACCAATTAGGTATTTTTAAACTTATATGTGGTAGAAATCCAAAGGTTATTGAAGAAACAAGATTAACAGCAAAAACTTTATTAGATTTATACTCTTTTGCAAGAAATACACGCAAAAATATCACAGAAACTGTTAGATTCAAATGCTTAAACAATTCAAATGAAGAAGAAGCAAACACTGAAATTGAGAAAATAAAACCATATTTGGTCTCCGTGTTTTCAACTTATGAGTCAAAAAAAAGAGAAAGAAAATATCTTGATTATGATGACATTTTAAATGTTGTTGCAGTTGGATTAAAAAACAATAAAGAAGCAAGAGATTTTATCACTTTTCAATATGACCATATACTTGTAGATGAAATGCAAGACACCAATCCTTTACAATGGGAGCTTCTAAGTTCTTTTCAAGAAAACTGCTGTCTTTTTTGTGTAGGAGATGATGCCCAATCAATTTATGCATTTAGAGGTGCTGATTTTAGAAATGTGCATAAATTTAATGAAAGAGTTCCTGATTCAGAAACATATCGATTAGAAGATAATTACCGTTCAACACAAGAAATATTAGACATATCTAATTGGCTTCTAACTCAATCTCCATTAAATTATAATAAAAAATTGAATGCAACTAGGGGAAATGGAGAAACACCTATTATAATGAATTTTGAAAATGAATGGAGAGAGGCTGAATGGGTAGCATGTGATATATTGGAGAATTTCACAAAAGATGGATTAGATTATAAAAATCATCTAGTTCTAGTTCGTTCTTCTTTTGCTGGTAGACAAATTGAACATTTCTTATTAGAGAAAAAGATTCCGTATATTCTCCTTGGTGGTGTGGGGCTTATGGCATCGGCTCATATTAGAGATGTTGCATCAGCATTAAGGATTATCGCAAATATTTATGATGAAATTGCATGGCTAAGATACTTACAATTATGGGAAAAAATTGGAGATGTTACAGCTTCTAATTTAATTTCAGAACTATTAGAATTATCAAATTTAGAAGAATGTCTTGCATTATTGAAAAAAAAGAATTTAAAAGATAAGAATTTAATAAACACATTATCTGCTATTAAAGACTATAATAACAAACCCTCGGAGGCAATAAGTTTGGCATTAGCAATTATGAAATCTCAATTAGCTATGAATTACAAAAGTGATTGGGAATTAAAAAGGAAACCCGACTTTCAAATACTAATGAAACTTGCAGAAAAACATGGATCTATTGGTGAATTTATTGCTGAATATGTATTAGATCCACAAATGAATGAGGCAAATGCTGGTCCTTCAGATCCAAAAGATAGAGTTACAATTTCAACCATTCACTCTGCTAAAGGGCTAGAAGCTAAAGTTTGTTATGTTATAAACGTTTCTGTTGGCTCATATCCAAGTACCAGATCAATAAATGAAGGAGAAGATGCAATTGAAGAAGAACGTCGAGTTCTTTACGTAGCATTGACTAGGGCAAAAGATGAATTGTACGTGACAAGAATTATAACAAAAATTCAGAATTATAATCAACCACGATTTCAACGAACAAGCAACGAACGAGAAGATGTTGATTACTCTCAAATTATTGAACAACCAGATTATACAGACACTAAATCAATTAAGTATTTCTTAGATGAGTTACCTCCAGAATTAGTGATTAACGAAATTCCTGAGCAAACTAGATTTGAGATTTCAACAAAAACATATAATGGGAAAATCATTGGAGAAAATGATTTTGGAATGGATTTAAGTTGAAATTTAGTTTAAGAAATAATGCACATTACATCTTAAACTAAGCGCCCAAAAAGCAAAAAAAGCCACAGCAAGTATAATGCAATTTTCAGAACATTTATACGGTGGCTTTTATAGCTTTTCGATAATAGGCAGAGCAGTCACAGCACATTGTTTTTTAGCTGATGTAGAAAGTGTAACGGTAATTTGAAACAAAAAAACAATGAACTGTGAAGAGTTAATTGCTTCGCAATAATTAAGGTTTTTAGTGTTTCAAATAAAAAATGAAAATATCTTAAAAATAAATTCAAAGATTGTGTGTTAATTCACAATAATTACATATTTTTGCTTAACAATTTTATCTTAATTCTAAATCTAAAATTTAAAAAGTATGTCAAGCACTTCTGAATCAGGTCACGCTATTAATGTATCAAACTTTGAAACATTAATCTCTTTTGTTACCGCTTACGGTACAGTTTACAATCCTTCAAGAGAAGCAATTAAACTTCCCGCATTACAAACCCTTCTCTCCGATGCAAAAACCTCACTTAATGCACTAAACGCAATCCAACCAAATTATTCAAACGCAGTAGCAGCGCGCGAAACAGCATTTGAACCATTAAGCAAGCTTATCACTCGTGTAAACAACGCTTTAAAAGCAACTGACACCACCGAGCAAGTTGATGAAAGTGCAAAAACAATTGTTCGTAAATTACAAGGCAAAAGAGCCACCCCAAAAATATCAGAAGAAGATATTGCCCTACTCAAGGAAGATGGCAAAGAAGTAACCCAAATATCTACTTCGCAAATGAGTTATAATAGTCAATTAGAAAACTTCGACAAACTCATTATGCTACTCACAACAGTTCCAGAGTACAAACCCAACGAAGAAGATTTGAAAATTTCTACATTAACGGCTCTCTATAACGACTTATCAGCAAAAAACGCTTCTGTACTTGCTGCAACAGTTCCATTAAGCAACACTCGTATTGCACGAAATGAAATACTATACAAAGAAAAGACAGGCTTAGTAGACACGGCAGCCGACGTGAAAATATATGTCAAATCCGTATTTGGAGCTACAAGCCCCCAATTCAAACAAATATCAAAGTTGAAATTTGTAGCTAAAAAGAATTAATTATAATATTTAAACAGCGGTTTAAGTAAACAAGTCGTACAAAAGGAATAAGCCTCCCCAATTTAGGAATATGCCACCCCGATTTAGTAATAAGCCACCCCAACTTAGGAATATGTGACCCCGATTTAGGAATACGTGACCCCGATTTAGGAATACGTCACCCCGATTTAGGAATAATCGACCCCGATTTAGGAATATACGACCCTGTTAGAGTAATTGACTAAGAATAAGTATATAGAAACTTAAATGCATATACGAAAAACC
>JBBQCZ010000235.1:0-4676 GCA_038319215.1 Bacteroidales bacterium
TATATTATCTTGGAAACCAATTCTACTTAACTGTGTTTCAATATCAAAATTATTAACTATTTGAATTTTAAAATTGTGTTTTAATTGTTAACATTATTTGCATACTAGTTAGCAAATACATGATAAACACAAAATACTCAAAAAAACATATATATAATTCAGCAAAAATCATGAAAATAAAGAATGTAATACGAATAAATTTTTGGTAAATAAATAAAAAAATGTTATTTTTGTTATTCTGTAAATCTGAATATTGTAATATCCTTATGTTTGAGAATCTACAAGAGAAATTAGAGTTAGCCCTTAAGAAGTTCCGAGGACAGTCAACCATATCTGAGGAAAACATTAATGAAGCGATGCGCGAGATACGAAGAGCATTGCTCGAGGCTGATGTAAATATAAGCGTTACTAAGAAATTAGTTGACGAAGTAACTAAAAAAGCTATTGGAACTGAAGTAAAAGGTAAGCTTTTACCCGAGCAGCTTATCGTGAAAATTGTGCACGATGAGTTAGTAGAAATTATGGGTAAGAAGATGAGTGAGCTTACGTTCTCATCTCAATCTCCAACCGTTATTTTAGTTGCAGGCTTACAAGGTTCGGGTAAGACCACGTTTTGTGGCAAACTCGCTAAAAGTCTTAAGAAAAAAGGCAAACAGCCACTTCTTGTAGCTTGCGATATACACAGACCCGCTGCAATATTGCAGCTTCAGCAACTTGCTGGCGAAGTTAAAGTTCCGGTATATACCGAAGACATTAAAAATGCAGTTGAAATTGCAAAAAATGCCATCACTTATGCTAAAAAATTCGGTCGTGATACTGTAATCATTGATACCGCTGGACGCCTCACCATTGACGAAGAAATGATGGCTGAGGTAAGAAATATTTCAGAATCGGTGAAACCTACTGAGACTCTCTTTGTTCTCGATTCGATGATTGGTCAAGATGCTGTTAATACAGCTAAAGCTTTTCACGACAGCTTAAACCTAACTGGCGTAGTTCTAACTAAAATGGACGGCGACACTCGTGGTGGTGCTTCGCTATCAGTTTTGGAAGTAGTCGGTAAGCCTATCAAATTTGTAAGTATGGGCGAGAAACTCGATTCGCTCGAGCCTTTCCACCCCGAACGTATCGCTTCACGTATTCTCGGCATGGGCGATGTTTTGACATTGGTAGAGAAAGCAGAAGCACAATTTGATCAAAAACAAGCAGAAGTTCTCGAAGAAAAAATACGAAAAAATCAATTCACTTTCGATGATTTTCTCGAGCAATTGAAAGTAATCCAAAAAATGGGCTCTCTACGCGATTTACTCGGTATGATTCCCGGTATGGATAAGCAACTTAAAAATGTAGAAATAGATGATTCGGCTTTCAAACGTGTTGAAGCAATAATTTATTCAATGACACGTGAAGAGCGCAGAATTCCAAAAATCATTAATGGCTCAAGAAGAATGAGAATTGCGAAAGGTAGCGGAACTAAAGTTCAAGACGTCAACAAGTTACTCAAACAATTTGAAGAAATGCAGAAGTTAATGAAAAGTGTGGCACTTGGTAAGAAATCAAGATTCTTACCCAAAATGGCCGGATTCGGCAAATAATATGATGAGATTTGGGCATCCCGCATCCTGATAATTTTAAGGGTAAGCAAATGGGTGACAAATTGAATAATTTTTTCTCAATATTTATAAAGGTTTTTTAAAATGGTAAAGTTAAGATTAAGAAGAAAAGGTAGAATGCATCTTCCTGTTTACGATATTATAGCAGTTGATGGTCGTGCTCGTCGCGATGGTGCGTACCTCGATAAACTTGGTTTTTATGATCCCAATACAAATCCAAACACAATCAGGTTGGATGCTGCAAAAGCATTGCATTGGCTAAGTGTCGGTGCTCAGCCAACAGAAACTGTAGGCTTGCTGTTTAGCTACGAAGGCATTTTACTACGCAAACATCTTGCTAAAAAAGGTAAAACTGCTGAAGAAATCGAAACTGAAGTTGAAAAGCATAAGACAGTTGTTGCCGCTCGTTACGAAAGACGCAAAAATCTTCGTAAAGAACGTGCAATCGCTAAGGCTAAAGCTGAAGAAGCAGCAAAAAACAAACCTGCTGAAGAAGCTCCAACTGCTGAATAATTTTTAGTATTATGTCTAAAATTTCAAAGCCCCAATCCGCTAAAAGTTTGGGGCTTTGTTTTTGTTCAACCCATAAGAAATATCG
This sequence comes from Bacteroidales bacterium, assembly GCA_038319215.1. Classification (GTDB taxonomy): domain Bacteria; phylum Bacteroidota; class Bacteroidia; order Bacteroidales; family ML635J-15; genus Bact-19. The sequence goes on from JBBQCZ010000235.1 coordinate 2,212, forward strand.
TAGAACCATTTATTTTATTAAAAGGTATAAAATTTTTCAGCTTTAAATCGTCTTATGCAAACTATAATATGAGATAATGAATATGAAAGATATGTATTTTATGGTTTTTATTGTCTTTTTTGCTATTTTTGCAAGTGATTGCAATAGTGAAAATAGCAAAACCGATAATGATGTTAAACAACAAAAAAATAATATTATGAGCGATAAATATCAGAAAACTGAGGAAGAGTGGAAGCAAATTTTAAGCCCTGATGAATTTATGGTCTTGCGTAAAAAAGGCACAGAAAGACCGCATACAGGTGAATATAATTTGAATTTTAAAGATGGCGTTTATTTATGTAAAGGCTGTGGAAATAAATTGTTTGATTCTGATACTAAATTTGAATCTCATTGCGGTTGGCCCAGCTTTTCGGATGTAAGTAACAACAACGCAGTTAGAGAAATTAAGGACTCAACGCATGGTATGATAAGGACTGAAGTTGTTTGCTCAAAATGTGGCGGGCACCTTGGTCATGTTTTTGATGATGGTCCTAACCCTACTGGATTAAGATATTGCATTAATTCTGTTTCGATTGATTTTTTGACAACAAGTGAAGAAGATGATGGAAAGAACTAAAGAGATTGAAGATTTTATTAATAAGCTGATTAATGAGCAGCCGGATGTAGAAGCCGGAAAAAAAATGATTTTTGAAGCTGTTGCAGATATTATCCCTGCTTATAATATAACTGCATTAAAAGGCTTAGATTTTGATCGTACACTTATTGAATTTGAAAATTGGCTTGTTCAGACTATTACTACTGACCCTATTCCAATTTCTGTGAAGTCTATTTGGTTTGGGCTTGGTGATGTATCAAATAAAGAAGATACTACTACTGGAGTAGGTGGAGAAATTCAAATAACTGTTAAAGGTTCAAAGTTTTTGCCACAAACTAAGCCTAAAGATTGGTTTAAAAGAGATTTATGGGATGCCACAAGTAAAAGTGCAGAAATCAAAGCATTTAAAACTGTGTCAAACTCGCTAAAAAATTACGTAGACGATGCTCAAGATATTCAAAGTCTTGTGTTAGTTGCATTTACAGCATTGCTTGTTATTAATGGGTTTGATATTATCAAGCATGAGTTTTTGGTATATCAACAATCGCTCGCTATCGGCTGTGGTTACGAATCAGGTTCGCATTACATAATTGGTTTTATGAATGAAGATGGAATAAAAGTCAAATAAAATTAAGATATGAATAGAAAAGATGAATTTCTGCTTCTGACATTTTATAAGTTTGTTGAATTAAATAATCCCCGTGATATTGTAAAAAATCACAGGGATTTTTGTATTGATATCGGGCTTCGGGGGAGAATATTCATCGGAGAGGAAGGAATTAATGCTACTCTTTCTGGTAATTTAGGGCAAATCAAAGCGTATAGGCTTTATTTAGATTCTATTCCTGAATTTCGTGATATAACAGATATTGACGACAAAGCCACAGTAGTTGCCGAGCATCAATTCCCCAAAATGATTGTACGCTACCGCAAAGAAATTGTCGCTCTTGGCGAAGTTTTTAATTCTAATCTAATCAAGCAATCTACACATAAAATGTCTATCAATGATTTCAAGAATGTTATGGACAACGAAAGTGATGACTACGTGATTCTTGATATGCGCAACGATTATGAGTATCGTCTTGGGCATTTTAAAGATGCGATACCTGCTGGCACAATTTATTTTAGAGAGCTAAAAAGTGTTTTAGACGATTACAAAAAGCAATTCTCCAATAAAAAAATAATTATGTATTGCACTGGTGGCATTCGTTGCGAAAAAGCTGGTGCATTGTTAGAGCGTGAGGGAATTGAAGGAGTCTATCAGTTAGATGGTGGCGTAGTTAAATATGTGAATAAATTTAATGATAGCAATTGGGTCGGAAACTTATACACCTTCGATAATAGAATAAGCACCAAAGTTGGCGATAGTGATACCCATACTATTATCTCTAAATGTCATTACACAGGTGAGCCAGCAGAGGAGTACTTTAATTGCCGCTACAGTGTTTGCAATGACCAAATTATTACAAATAAAAAGACTTACATAGAACATTTTGGCTTTTGCAGCGAAGAATGTAAGAATCTCGGTATGGAAACTTTATTTGTTCGTAATGAAATATTTGATAATATGGATTACAAGGCTTTAAGAGTGAGAATTAAATCAGATCCATCATTATTTGATGAAGTTGCGGAATTAATTAGGCAACATATATATAATTCAACTAAAAAAGTCGAGTTTAGTGTTAAATATTCTAACAAATTAGTAACTACTCAGGCACATACAAATTATTTAAAAACGAAGCTAATATAATCACTTTTTGCAACTGGCTGAAGCCAGTTGTTGTAATTTAGCAACAAACGGCTTTAGCCGTTTGCAGTAATTAAACTTATTTCACCCAACTTACAAGAATTATTTAATAAATTAATTATT
>JBBQCZ010000236.1:0-4620 GCA_038319215.1 Bacteroidales bacterium
TCATACATGCAGCCGAAGATCCCATTCCCTTATCGGCTGCAGAACAATGGGCGGACATCCTTGATGCAAGACTGGAAGTGATCAGTAAGAGCAATCATTTCCCGTTTGTTGAAAAACCCGATGAAGTAGTCCGTATCATAAATGAGTTTTTAAAACAGCGAAAATATAAGCAATGAAACCGCCATTTACGATTGAGCAATTCCTGCAGGTTTTTAAAAACTATAATCTCGCTATTTTTCCAATGCAGATTATATTTTACTTGTTGGCTGCGACAGTTATTTATTTTTCTATCAAAAAGTCTTCCGCTTCCGACAAAATGATAAACGTTACACTTTCATTTTTTTGGATTTGGATGGGTATCGTTTACCACATTATTTATTTTTCAGTAATAAATAAAGTTGCTATTTTATTTGGTACTGTCTTTATTATTCAAGGACTTCTGTTTCTGTATTTTGGAGTTTTTAAAAGTGTACTTTCATATAAATTTGAATCTAATCGATACGGAATAACCGGAGCAATAATTATTGCATTTGCTTTATTATTTTATCCCGTTCTCGGTTACATCATTGGTCACGTTTATCCAACTTCACCGACATTTGGACTACCATGTCCGACTACCATTTTCACATTTGGACTTCTTTTATGGTCAGCTAAAAAGTTGCCTTTGACAATACTAATCATTCCATTTCTTTGGTCTATTGTCGGTTTCTTTGCAGCCTTTTCACTGGGAATTTTTGAAGACTCAGGACTACCAATTGCTGGATTAACTAGTATTGTAATGGTTTTAGTTCATAATAAAGAGCTAAAATCATCCGCTCTCTTGAACTTAGTAAACAGAAGCAAAAATCGCTAAAATGGGTTTTGCAAAAGGCGGGCTGACGTGCTTCGCAGAATCATTTGTGCGAGGTTTGGCATTGGTGCTTCGCATGAAAATTCGTGCTCAAGATCCCGCACTTCTTTAAACACCAAACCGTTAGCTGCAACCATGTAAAACTACTAAGTTTTTGATTATTGGCTGAATGAAATATTATAAAAGGACTATTTCCCCACAGCTTTTGTTTAATTGAATGAGTCATTAATTTGAAAAGTTTGCTCATTATTACCCAATAATCCAAGCTTAAAGAATATATTTAAAGAATTAACGAAGGATTTTTATGTTTTCACGACTAATAAGTGAAACTCAGGTAAAATGACATATAGCGATAACGAATTAATTAAAAGAATTAAAAATGGAGAGCAAAGTGCTTTTAAGGCTTTATACCTCAAATATTCCGACTTACTGTTTGCATATATCTTACATTACCTCGATAAAGATAAGGACGCGGCTTCAGATATATGGCAAGAAACATGGATGGTTTTTGTTGAAAGATCAAATGATTTTCAATACAAGAGTAATATTTTTACCTGGCTGTGTGCAATTGCAAAAAACAAAATATCTGATTATTACAGGAATACTCAAAAACAAATACTATTCCAAAGTATTGATAAACAGAATATCGACATAGATTCAGAAGAGTTCAATGTTGAGTCAGTAGATATTGAAACTCAAGCTGATGTAATTACGGTCCTGGCAAATTTAACAGACGAGTACAGATATTTACTTGAAGCAAAATATATCGAAAATACAAGCATTGATGAAATATCCGGCGAAATTGGTAAATCATATAAAGCAACCGAATCGATGCTAACGCGTGCCCGGGATGCTTTTAGGAAAGAATTCAAGCAAATTTTAAAATCATGAATTATGCAAAATAAATTGACTACAGAGAGAAACATCGAAAAGCTTCTTAATTCAAGCTTCAACAAGAAATACCAACTTGATAAGCAGCTTAAAGATGATACTTTGTTATTATTGGGACTAAAAGTAGCCCAAAGTTCAAAAGAGTCACAACCAGAAAATAGAATTGCTATTGGACTTTCTGCTGTCTGGATAGCGTTTATACTTTTAATTATTTCCGAATTAAGAATTTCAATATATATGTTGGATTTGGTAAAACCGGTCTTAGGCCTAAGTCTGGTTTTTATTCCTGTATCGAGTATTATTTTAATAATTTTAAAACGAAAAGTAAATGAAAAAAAATTGGTATAAAATATTGCCCTGGATTGCTTTGTCTTCAGGTATTATAGCGATTATCTTATTGGTATTAGGGACTATTTTAAAACCATCAATAAACATTGAAGGTAGAGTAAATAGAAAAATTGCTCTTGATAAACTAAACCAATTACGAATAGATAGCACGGTAAATGTAAATAGCAAGGTTTTTTTCGACTACTACGATAAAACTTTAAGCGGGTCCGTAATTAATACTATGTGGCTGGTTTCCGGGAAAGGAGAAATAATTTTTACTAAAGGCATGATGTCACAAAGTACTCCTCTGAATTCAAATATTTATAATTTGGATGCTCAAAGTCGTGGATTAATCAACGCGGTCGAATTCAATTTAGATTCAGTTCAGAAGAGTATTATGTATGTAGCATCCATGATTAGACGCGAAGGAGGGCATAATGATATATTCGGACATGTGGTTATTCCTTTAAAAACAAGTTCGAATGTATTAGTTGGTTTTGCAGGAGTTGCCTATTCATTAGATGATTCAACACCACCTATTCAGAATTATAATCTAATTATTATTGCATTGGCTATTTGTTTTCTTCTTTATTGGCTGTTATTACCACTTTGGGTTTATTTTGATTGTCGTGAACGAAACAATAAGCATATTCTTTGGACATTATTTGTGCTTTTAGGAAATGTTCCCGCTCTTATTGCGTATTTAATTTTGAATAGAAACTAAAATTATTGTCTAAAAAGGTGTAGTCATATCGTCTGCACCTTTTTTTGATGTTAAGTTGCAAAGCATAAATATTAAAAATAAGAAAAGAACGATCCATTTATTCCCTATCTGATAAATATCGTACGAAGGCAATATTCAATGGTAATTCAACGATTAGAAAAATGATTATATTTGACTATAAAAAATGGTAGCAGCTAATAAATGATAAATTATGCAAATATTTCTAAAAGCAAAGCATTGGCAGATTTTTATGATAATAATAGGGTTGCCGGTAATCCTTGAAATTATAGCGGTACCTTTTATGATTATTGAGGATGATCCAAGGGTAATAATGACAATCATGCCAATTATAATGATTTACTTTTTTGGCGGATTCTGTGGATGGTGCTGGGCTGTTGCCATTAATCTTCAGGAAAAATTAGCTGATGATTTAAAATTAAGTGTAAAAGGATTCAAGATTTTTCTGTTAGCTCCCCTAATTTATTATATAATTTTCTTTTTCATCATTGATTTCACGATAAGTGGTGCAATTGAAAAAGGAACAGAACCCAATCCGACGATTTTTGCCTGGTTAGCTCCGCTTCATTTGATTACTTCATTTTGTATTCTCTATTGTTTTTACTTTGTTTCAAAGATTTTTAAAACAGTAGAATTACAAAGGAAAGTTACTTTCTCAGATTTTGCAGGTGAGTTTTTTATGATTTGTTTTTACTTTATTGGGATTTGGATTTTACAACCGAAGATTAATAAAATGGTGGAGGATAAAAGAAATGCCCGTAAATGAACAGTTAAAGATTGAAACCGTACAGTTCTGTACAGCTTGTTTTTAATTGACGAAGCGATACTTGTTTGTGAGCCTGTTATTTGAGATGAATGGCATGACTATTGAACATTGTCAAAATCATGTTAAGGATCAAATAAAATAGCCTGATTTTGACTATAACGAATTGACAAACTAATCCTCTTGAGTTGTGAGCTGAAAAGGATCTTTACTGCGAATATAAATGAGTTGTACCTCATGCACGAAAACATATTATCAACATTAAATAACTATTAAACTATGGAACGATTTTTAAAAGCAAAACACTGGCAGATTTTTATGGTAACAATAGGATTACCGGTAATTCTTGAGATTATAGCAATACCTTTTATTGTTATGGGAAATAATCCAATGGTAATATTGAAAATCATGCCTGCTATGATGATTCTCATTTTTGCCGGATACTTTGGATGGTCGTGGGCTGTTGCGATTAATCTGCAGGAAAAGTTAACGGATGATTTAAAATTAAGTGTGAAAAGATTTAAGACTTTTCTGTTGATTCCGATCGTTTATTTTGTGATTTTCTTTATCTTCTTTGATTTAACGATGAATGATGCAATTAAAAATGGAATTGGGCCCAATCCGGCGGATTTTGTATGGTTTATTCCATTTCATCTGTTTGCCATGTTTTGTATTTTCTATTGTTTATACTTTGTTGCAAAGGTTTTTAAAACAGTAGAATTACAGCGGAAAGTTACTTTCTCAGATTTTGCAGGTGAGTTTTTTATGATTTGGGTTTTCTTTATTGGGATTTGGATTATACAACCAAAGATTAATAAAATGATGGAGGATAAAGGAAATGTACAAAAAGAGATCGTATAATTTTTAAAAGCCGGGATGAAAACACTTTGGAAAATCATACGCCTTCTGTTGAAAACGATTAAATGGACATTTCTTATTATTGTTGGGCTTGCGATTGTTTCGGCATTGTACAACCTTACATTACCGAAACAATCAAAAACCGTTGATTATCTATCAGTAAAAGAGAAATCATTTGTTGCAGAGGCA
>JBBQCZ010000237.1:0-4605 GCA_038319215.1 Bacteroidales bacterium
GTTATTTTGACAATAAATAAATCCTGCAAAGACATATGACTATTGATAAAATCAATAAATTTACCAGTTAACGCACCAATTCTTTGGTTAGCAAAGAAACCCTGATCTTTATTAAGTAGATTATCCATAACACTATGGGCAATCCCAACTCTAACCTTAGCTTCATGTCCTACCATAATTTGATAAGCCAACAGATTAAACATCACTCCAATCAACGAGAACATTCCAACCAAAAATATTTGATTATTAAAGGAATCAATATCACTAATTGTTAGCGAACCAATTGCTAAAGCAATAAAATACGGAACTATCGTATTTAATATAACCGTGGCCAACGGAGCCGTAATAAACATGACAAAAAATGATAATTTATACTTTCTTACCTCTTGCCAATAATATTGTAAAGTTTTCTTGCCCTCAATCGTATTAGTTTTGTTTTTTGCAAACAGAACGAGACCCTCCGACTAAATATTTTTAATAATAAGATTCGCTATAGGTTAGGACGTCCTAACATTTACGACCAGAGGAGCAATACGCTCATAATGAAAATTATTATATACATTATCTATAATAATTACAAATAAAAAATCCAGAATAGTTAACTTTGGGCTTTTTACTAATAACCTACAAAGATGAACTTTATTTTTGTCTATTCTATGAAAGTATTTTAATAATTTTATTTTTTATTATTAATCATTAATATTCCAAATATAAACGGTATTGTCAGTATAACTCCAAGATACAACAAGTTATTTGAACTTAGATAGAAAGACGATATAAGTAAAATCGGAAAATAAATCATCCACGGTAATGTATTGGCTATTTCCTGAGCAAAAAGATATTCCAGCCAGTTACCACCTAATGCGTTGTTATAATATCGTTTATCGTAGCTAATGGATAACATAGAACCACTAATAGATTTCAATAAACCCAATCCTATTAAATGCGGTATCGTTGCAGCAAATAATCTACCTAAGCTATGAACAAACTCAAAACCAACTCCAAACCCTAAGAATTTAAGCCTATTTGCATCACTGTCCACCTTTCGACCAACATAAAGAGCAGTAAAAATAGACAAGAACGTGAATAAAGTCCCTATCGCTCCAATACCAACATAAGAAGGTATTATTAAACTAACGAGTATCGGCCAGACGAACATATCCGCCAAACAACTGAAACTGTATGAAAAGTTAGATCCATAATCTTTAAGAGCTTTACCTTTTGGTATATTGTTAAAGTTAATTTTTTTAATAAAATGTTGCGGGGTAAGCCATATTATTATGGCTGCGATAATAAACAAAAGAGTTGCAGCAATATATACAGCACTAACAGAAAAATAGAATGATAAAACACCTCCAGCTAGTGGAGCAAAAATACTAAACATTGATATTATTGAATGAATATAGGAGGCCTGTTTCCCAGTATCTTTCTTTGTATGCGCTATAGTAAAATTCACTCTATATGACGCATAGTAGCGCGCATTACCTATAGCTTTTACAATCGCCAACAACCACAGATGCCAAATATTGTTTGATGGTGTTGCAAATAATATAAAGCTAATTATAAAGAAAAATATCCCGATAGACATCATCTTATTGCTACCTATAACATTCATAAACCTAAAAACTATTGGTAGGATTAAAAATTTAACCAAAGATACTACTAGAAAAAACATTAAAATATTTCGTATAGAATAACCACTACGAAATAAATAGATTGGACCAAACGCACCGACAAAAGCCAATGCCACCGATACTAAACCGTATGTAATAAATAATCGCTTAAGTTCAAATTTTTTAGACAAAACTGATAAATGGTATTCTGAAATATGAGTGCGCATTAAACTTTACATCTTTTTTATTAATTAACTACTTTTTCCAGCACAAGAACCAGCGACGTAACCCGTCGACCAACATAGCTGTAGCGAGAATCCGCCAGATGGTCTGTTTATATGCAATAAATCACCAGTGACAAAAAGGTTATTTATTTTCTTTGATCGCATAGTCCTCATATCAACTTCCGTAAGCGGTAATCCGCCATCAGCCACAATCGCCCTATCAAGCCCCATCAACCCTGTAATTGTAATCGGCAAAGCTTTAAATAAATTAACTATCTTTTTTCGATTATCTTTTGTAATCGAATGAACTTTTGTTTCCATATCTATATTCTCTGAAATTAATATCAAAATACCCTTCGACATACCCGCTGGCACTAGATCGCCTACAATATTCTTTAAAGACTTATTCTTATTAACATCAAAAACATTAACAATTTGGCGCTCTAAATCTGCAAAGTCTATTTTCGGGAATAAATCTATCTGGGCAGTGACAACTCCTTTAGATAGCAGCTTAGAAACCTTTGATGCACTATTTAGAATTAGTGGACCAGAAATACCAAAATGAGTAAACAATAACCTACCATTTAGCTTAAATTCTTTTTCATCATTAACAAGAAAAGTTATCTTCATATCCTCTAAAGATATACCAGATAATTCCTTTACCCATTGCTCTTTAATAGCAAGCGGCACTAGGCTTGGTGTTGGGTTAGTAACCGTATGTCCTATTTGCGATAGCCATTCATAGCCATCACCAGTAGAGCCAGTTTCTGGTCTCGAAGTTCCACCTGTAGCAAAGATATATTCTGTGGCGGTCAACAACTCTCCGTTGCACATAATAGATTCAATGTTATTATCTTTGGTTTTTATACCAGAAACAACACCCCCCATCCTAACCTCCACATTACCCTTTCTCATATAATCATCTAAAAAAGAGACGACATCGGTTGAGCTTTGTGACTTTGGAAAGACTCGATTATATTCTTCGACTACAAGAGGTAGTCCATTCAAATCAAAAAAGTCGTATGCGTCTTTTCTACCAAACTGAGCAAAAAGTGAATATAAAAACGGCTTAGAAGTGCCATATTTTTCCAAAAGCATATGCTCGTCTTCTATATTATTCAGTATATTGCAGCGCCCATTACCAGTTATTAGAATTTTACGGCCAAGTTGCGCATTTTTCTCAATCAAAAGAACGCGCAGTCCGCGCTCACCAGCTCGCCCAGCCGCCATCATTCCCGATGCACCGCCGCCAATAACTATTAGGTCGTATTGTTTTGTCATAACTATTAAAGATATATTATAGTCTATCGAGAAGAAACAGTGAAATTACCGACCAATCAATTTAGTTGCAACCCAAAAAGTTACCAACGAAACTATCGCAGTCAGAGCCGCGCCCCAAATCATATCGATAACCGCAACCTTAAGCGAAAAACCCTTCATCGTAGCCAAATTAGTTAAATCGTATGTCGCGTAAGCCACCAAGCCAAATAACGCTCCAAAGAATATTGCATGACTCGGCGAATTCTTTTCAATACTCGGTGTAATTACAAATGTCATTACTCCGACAAGATAGATGACATAAAAAGCCATTGCCGCCGCCCAATTTGGCTTTGCCAACATCAACTCCCCAATCTCGGTCGTATATAACGACTTAGAGAGATAGCCTAGCCACAAAAAATCCAAAATACCCATAGTCCCACCGGCGATTAAAAACCTAACGATCATGTCCATAATAAACCTCCTTATTACTACAGTAGTCCTTTATGGCAGTAAAGGCCAATATCTTAACTGTTTTTCGCAGATTTTCTGAAAAAGATCACGATCAATTCTATATTTATCAGCAATACAATGTAATTTATGAGTCTTTCGCGGGTTGCGCACCTCGTGAATTATAGTCGAAACCATAGCTTTCTTGCCTGCACTTCTAAAAAATAACCAACGACTAGTATATTTTGGAATCATATATATAACCCCAAATACAAAATGCCATCGCGAAAATGGGAATACAATTTCATGACCACTCCATCTACCACGAGTACAGGTATATACTACATCAGAAAGTTCACTCCATTTATTAATAAGTTTAGTTTCTTCATGATATTCGGCTAACTCGTCCACCAAATCCTGTTCATGCCACTGTTTTTCATGAAGTTCCATACCAAGAAGTTGATGCCATTTTTTAATCATATTTGTATTATATATAAATTATTCAATTCAATGACGATAAAAACGCTCTTAGTTAACTACTGTCTTTACTGAATAGTAAAAGTTTTATACTTTCCAGCCGAGCCGCTTTTTAGTTTTATACTAGACTTCGGTACGTCAAAATAATTAGCCAGTTCTTTAATTACCGCGGTATTTGCTTTACCTTCAAGTGCTGGTTCACGCACACACACAATCAAAGACCCGTCAGATTCAAGCTGAACATAAGGACCTTTTTTACTGCCAGGCTTTACAACTACACGTACGATTTTCATATTTCAATTATAGTTCTGTACTCACTATATTTATATTATTGGTTTTTTAAAAAAGTTTATTTTTATTTTTAACACCGCTAACTGATCTGCTTCTCCACAAACAAACAATAAAAATCCGTAAATATCGGATAGTACTTGTATGGTAAACTTCTTTTCGTATCTCTATTAACACTTACACTGCCCCAATTATGAAATGGTAATCCTGTCGGTATTAATGTCATCTTTTCCTCTGGCAAAACCACTTCACTAACATAATAGCCTAAATAATCTGATGTTAATTTTTTAACAATA
>JBBQCZ010000238.1:0-4585 GCA_038319215.1 Bacteroidales bacterium
TATAGGTAGCCAAACCTTAATAAGTGCAATAAGTGCTGCAATAATAACCGCACTGATTAATCCAAATTGCGTTATGGAATACGAAACATCCCCCATGATTGCATCTTTAAGGAACCTTGCAATAAAAGCAAACGCAGCAATACCTAAACCAATGACTCCTATGAGTTTTGCCAATCTATCAAGTTGCTGATTAAGAGGAGTTTCCTCTCCACTCATTTCTGTAGATTTCTCTGCAACCTTTCCATAATCAGTTGTGTCGCCCACTTTCTTTATCTCAATTATACCATGTCCATCCATAACTTTTGTACCTCTCATTGCCCAGTTTGAGAGATAGGTGGCCTCAGTATTAAAATATTCAGGATTTGTTGTTTTGTCGATAATTGGTTCGCCTGTCAAACAAGATTCATCAATTTGTAATGAAACGGCTTCGAGCAGTTCACCATCGGCAGGAACCTCTTCGCCAGTGCCTATAATCACAATATCTCCAACTACTATTTCTCTCTTTGGTATTTCACAAACATTACTGTTCCTGATTACTTTAACCAATGTTTCATCGTTAACCTGATTTAGAATATCAAATTTTTTATTTGCATCCATTTCAAACCAAAAAGCGACACCGGTTGCTAAAAGGATGGCACAAAAAATGCCAATTGTTTCAGCATAGGTTCCATGTACAAATGAAATTCCCAACGAAAGAAATGCAGCAATCAATAAAATACGAATAATGGGATCTTCAAATTTTTCAAAAAAGAGTTTCCATAAGGATGTTTTTTTAGGAGGCGTTAATACATTTGCACCGTGAATATTTCGGCTCGCTAAAACTTGTTCGTTAGTTAATCCAGTAAGATGCGTTTTGTGCTCCATTGGGTTATTATTATATTAGATTTAATAATGATTGAGGCATTTTCTTTGCTTTTATCTTTATATTTTTGAGTAATGCTGCTTCTATTTCATCGAGTTTTCCGTCACCCTTAATTTTTGCAATTAACCAATTTGCTTCCTCTTCATCTACTTCGCCTGGGGATTTTTCATCTTCAAGCAAGAAACTGGTTATTGCATCAACAAATAAAGTTTTCCAAGACGCATGATTTGTTTTCCCGGATACTGCATCGTTAAGTTCAAAAATAAATTCTGCTTCTTCTTTGTCAATTACTCCATCTGCATAGAGAACTTCACGCAGTTGTTTAACTTCCTGTGAATCAATTACGCCATCGGCGAGTATTGAATCCTTTAAATTTTTTAGTGTATTCATGATTATAGATTTATTGGTTAATTTATTTAAACTATTTTATCGTTACCAAATATTTGTCGTGCTAAATGAATGAAATCGTTTCTAGTTTCTGAATCTTTTAAATAAAGTGTTTCATCTTCTATCCCTTTGATTTCGTAAACTATTTTAAAGGGGTAGCAACTATTTCGGTTATTCGCTCTGGCTGGTTAATACACTGAAAAATGCGGCTGTCATATACAGAATAGTATGATCGAGCATCAATGAGAATCATGTAGCTAATAATTAAAAAAATAAGTTCGGCCAAACTTAGAAAAGCTGCACTTGCAACATCTTTTTCTATCCATTCTGCGATGAGGAATATAAGGCAAAGTATCACAAGGATGCCCATCAAGAAAAACTTGATTATTAGATTGTAAAACTCACCCTTACGAATGAGATTTAATTGTTTAATAAATTCTTGTTTTGCATCCATTTTCTAATTGCTCTTTTTTATCTTTTTCCAATGCTGGGCAACATGTTGTAATCGCTTATTCTAATTAACTTTCTACAAAAGCGTTGGAATTTAAAATTTTGTTATTTCGTTTATAAAACACCGAAATAGGACTTTACCTTACTATAAATTTAAAATTTCGTATTTGTCAGTGCTTAATATTTTATTGCTTAAAAAGCCGATTAACTCTTTCCAGTTTAGCTTCTTGTATTTTTGTGACAAATTCTTCAATTTTGTCGTCTGTCATTTGTTCAACAGCAAAGTTAAGTGCTTTGCCTCCATCAGAGGAAATTGTAACAAGGTGCTTTCTGGAAAACCACCAAAGAGCAATAAAAATGCCTCCAACGATTAACCCTGCGACCCCCATGTCTCCTTCCGCCGACATTAAAAGTCCTCCAATTGCAAGTATTACTCCAATAATTAAGAATATGATATTGCTTTTGTAATGAGTTTCAACCGAACTAATATCTTCTAAGAATATTGAAATTTTGAAGGACTTGCCCCAAACCTCGTCTTTCATTGTAATACGATGATTGGTTAATAGCACTATGTCTTCATTTGTTGAAACAAGAATTTCTTCATTTTGTAAAAGCTTCATTCTATTACGATTTAGAACCCTACTCATTTGGCTTTTCGGTATCGCCCCGTTTTTTTTATGTGGTCGCTGGTCTCCACTTTTTTATTTATGAGTTTAATCCTGTTTTATTTTAAACTTTCTATTAACAATACCTTATTTAATATTGAATAGAATATTAAATCATAACTATTGATTAATATTCAAAATCCCACTTAATAATCCAATAACTCCATAAACAATAATCAGAATACCAATTAATAAGCATGATAATGTGATAAACTTAAACATCGATTTGTTTTTGATACTCTTTTTAACCAAGGATGGTAAAACCATCCAAATAAATAATCCAAGGATTATTTTAATAATTGAACCTGTCATTTATATTAATTTAAATAAAAGCACCTGGCAATCTCGATATACCAGGTACTTAAATATTTATCTTTCTTCACTTAACACAAATTCTGCTCTACGATTCTCTGCTTTTGTTGCAAACTTTGTTGAAATCCCCATACCTTGAGATTTCATGCGACTTGCATCAATGCCCTTGTTCTGAAGATAATCACGAATGGATTTTGCACGTAAATCCGATAGAGCAGTATTATAAGCTTCATCACCAATATTATCAGTATAAGCTGATATGGAAATTTTCAAAGCTGGATTCTGAGCGAGAACTTCAGCTAATTTATCCAATTCCGGATTCGGCTGCGAATAATCAGAAGCACCAAAAGGGAATTGGTACACTTGATAAGACTCATTTTTCTTGTATGGGATATTAGCATTATTAGGAGTCTCCTGTTTGGGTGTACTTTGCATTTCATTATTTGCTAAACTAGTCGGTGTCTCCTGAGAAGATTGGATAGCTTGCGATGCTGGTGTTTGAGATTGTGCTGGATCAGCCAAATTTGGGTTAGCGTTTTCTTCGGAATTTAAAGAAGGAGTAGCATTGGATGAACCTTGATCGTTTGATGATGGTTGTTCCGTCATTGCATCTTGTTGATTTGTTGATTTTCCATTATTTGCAAAAAACCAAACTACAGAAACAAGGCAAATAATACCAAGTATTACAAAAAGAGCCGTTTTATTACTATTACTTTTTTCCGGTGGGGTAATTTGATTCGATTCTTTAGGACCTGGAATATGAGTAGCAGGTTGCGAAGGTTTAGAAAGATCAAACTTTTTTTTAGGTGGATTAATCAGAATTTTATCATTGCCTGGTGAAGAATTTTCATCAGATTTTGAAAGATTAAATCTGGACTTAGGTTTTTCTTCTTTACTTTTATTTAAGTTAATAGCCATATTTTTATATTTTAGTAAAATGTTAAGTATACATATCAACCAAAACTCCTAAACTACCATCAGAAGGTCTACCCATGGCTTCAAACTCCCATGAATCACCGGATCTGTACAATCTTCCAAATTCAAGAGCGTCTTCAGTGGTGAATTTTTCCTTGAGATTATATTTGAGAAGTTCTTCTTCAGTATCTTGGTTGTATATTCTAATATAGCAATTGCTTACCTGACCAAAATTTAAATTAAGAGTGCGGCGATCCTTCGCAGAGTCATTAGGATATTTGCAAATGGTAGCAGTAAAAACAATTTGTTCAACCAGAGTGCTAACCTTAGGTAAATCAACAAATAAGGTTTCATCATCGCCTTCTTCGCTATTACCACCAGTTTGATCATCGCCTGAAGATCGAACTGCACCATCAGGAGAAATCTGATTCCCGTAAAATACAAAGTAACCGTCTGCTGGTACTTTAAAATTATTACCAACCATGAACGCACTTGCATCCAGATCGAATGCTGGACCGCCAGGTGTATCGTTAGGATCCCAACCGAGGCCAACTCCGATATGAGTAAGTCCTGGACTTGCCTTTTGTAGGTTAAACCTACCTCCTTTATCAAGATTTATTGCCATAATAGAAGATTTAATTGATTAGTATAAAATATGTTCAGTTAATCTTATTTAGATTTTATATATGTCTT
The DNA here is from genome assembly GCA_038319215.1 of Bacteroidales bacterium. Taxonomy (GTDB): domain Bacteria; phylum Bacteroidota; class Bacteroidia; order Bacteroidales; family ML635J-15; genus Bact-19. The sequence continues at coordinate 4,285 of JBBQCZ010000238.1, forward strand.
TGTTTTAGGTGAAGTTTTTGTTTTCACTGAAATCTTGCTTCCTTTATTTTTCTTTTGACTAATAATTTTAGTTGTTGGCGGCTTCGATTCGTTTCTTATGGACTGATTCTCTGTTAAGTCATCAATGCCCGGAACTATTACTACAATCGAAGCTGTTTTAATATTTTCAACTAACTTTGTGATATCTTTGTTATACATTCTAATACAGCCTTCTGATGCTCTTGTTCCTATAGAATTTTCATCATGTGTTCCATGAATTCCTATTCCTCTTTGTCCCGGAACATCAAGACGAATAAAATAT
>JBBQCZ010000239.1:0-4581 GCA_038319215.1 Bacteroidales bacterium
ATTAATGGGAACTAATATTAAATTTGCAGTCAATGATAGAAGCGCAATTTACGGACAATTTGCTCTCGACGATGTTATTATTGGTCAGCTAATAAACGATATTCGACATTCTGTAAATTCAGATTATACTGGAGAATACGGATGGTTTGCAAATAAATGGGCAGCACAATTAGGATTCAAATCTTACGATGTTTTTAAAATTAAAAATCTTGATTTCTTTACCGAAGTCAATATTGCTCGTCCATATATTTATTCGCATGTAAATCCAGATCAAAACTATTCGCACAATCACCAAGCACTTGCACACCCGCTGGGGGCAAACTTTGTGGAATCGGTAAGCGGAATTAGTTATTTGGGAAATAGAGTGCTTATTGATGCAAAAATTATGTATGCAGTTGTTGGCGCAGATTCTACAGGTACACATTTTGGTCAAAATATTTATCAGAGCACAATGGACGGAAATCAGGGACAATCATATATTGTTAGCTCATATTACAACTCTATTTTGCAAGGAGTGAGAACAGAAATTATAACAACAAAACTCGACTTTGGATATATCATAAAAAAGAACAAAAATTTATCGCTTAATGCTGGGATTTTATTGCGTTTCTATAAACCAGAAATCGGAGATTTAACTGGTAACAGCATTATTTATTTTGGCGTAAAGTCGAATTTTGTAAAAAGGGAGATGGTTTATTAAGAAAAAAAGAACTACTAAAAAGATGTTCTCGTAACATATAGTGCCCAATTTAGATGAAAGACATTATACAACCAATAATTAGGAAAAAATTAAGACAAGTTCTTGGCAAAGAGTTTTTTATTCTAAAACGAGTTTCTAACTGGCATTTTAGTAAAACAATTTGGGCAAAAAAAAGAGATAATAATTGGGAAAACTCCGTTTATAAGCATAAATCAATAATTCTGCGCCAACTTAAAGATGTAGAAATGTATCTGCAAGAAAACAAACGAACTAACTTAAATCTTGCAATAAAACACATAGACAAAGTTGTTATAAATCCAGGTGAAACATTCTCAATTTGGAAACTTGTTGGGAGACCGACAAAAAGAAAAGGCTACCTAGACGGATTAGTTTTAAATCAAGGAAAAATAGATAAAGGTACCGGTGGAGGTCTTTGTCAACTCGGCAATTTATTGTTTTGGATATTTGCTCATAGTCCATTGACAATTGTCGAAAGACACAGACATAGATTTGATGTTTTTCCAGATGTAAATAGAAATGTTCCTTTTGGGGCCGGTGCTACTTTATCTTATAATTACATCGACTTGCAGGTAAAAAACGAAACAAAAGAAAGTTTTCAAATTAATCTCTGGCTTGATAACACTCATTTATTTGGCGAATTGTTATCAGAAAATAAACTTGATATGGATTATCGAATAGAAGAAAGAAATCACATAATTATGCAGCAAAACTGGGGCTGTTATTCTAGGCATAATCAAATTTATAAAATAGAAACAGACAAGAACGGTAAGTCACAGGAGTCGTTTCTAATAGAAAATAATGCTCTTTTGATGTATAGTCCATTTCTTGGAGAATAAAAGTTGTAATAGATAAATCCGGCGCGAGTTCAAACGGAAATTTCGCAAACATTTTCAGCCATATCCTAGTCCAAATAACCACGACAATAATCAGTTTTAAGATTAGGACTTATAAAAAAGTTATTCTTATACATTAATGATGTTTTTGTTTTACTTATATTTACGAAATAATCAATGAGTGAGCAAAATAGTAATAGAAGGAGGTAGAGATGGAAAATAACGCATCAGCATTTATATTATTCAAAACCGAAGACGATAAAATATCGGTTGACGTGCGCTTTGACGAAGATACAGTTTGGCTTTCGCAAGAGCAAATGGCATTGCTATTTGGAAAATCAAAATCTACAATTAGCGAGCATATAAAACATATTTTTGAAGAAAGAGAACTAGATGAGAAAGTGGTTGTTCGGGATTTCCGAATTACCACTCAACACGGTGCGATTGAAGGCAAAACGCAAACAAGTACGATAAAAATATACAGCTTAGATGTAATCATTTCTGTGGGATATCGTGTAAAATCTCAACGTGGAACTCAGTTTCGTATTTGGGCAACCAAACGCTTGAACGATTACATTCGAAAAGGTTTTGCAATGGATGATGAACGTTTGAAAAACCTTGGTGGCGGTGGGTATTGGAAAGAATTGTTGCAGCGAGTGCGTGATATCCGAGCATCGGAGAAAGTTTTTTATCGTCAATTGCTGGATATATACGCTACTAGTGTCGATTATGATCCCAAAGCAGATGTTTCTGTTGAATTTTTTAAGAAAGTGCAGAATAAAATTCATTACGCGATACACAGCAATACCGCAGCAGAAGTAATATTCAATCGTGTAGATTCCGAAAAAGAATTTATGGGTTTGATGACATTTTCTGGTAGTCGTCCGTATTTGAAAGATATTGTTGTTGCAAAAAACTATTTAAACGAAAAAGAGCTTCGTTCGCTAGGGCAAATAGTATCGGGATATCTTGATTTTGCAGAACGTCAAGCTGATCGAGAACAAACGATGACAATGAAAGATTGGGCTGAACATTTAGATAAAATCTTGACAATGAGTGGAGAAAAACTATTGCAAGGAGCGGGTTCTATAAGTCACGAAAAAGCTATTGAAAAAGCAAATACAGAATATAAAAAGTATCAACAAAAAACACTTAGCGAAGCAGAAAAAAACTACTTAGAGAGTTTAAAAGTTATAGAAAATCGTACAAAATCCAATTAATTCTAAATAAAAAGATCGAGGAAGACAAAACAGTGATTAAACTTATTGAAGTTATTCCTTAATCCAGCGCACAAGTTGATGTGTTTTTTTATCGAACCATAACCACTCTGGATTCCATGAATCTTGAATTTCAATAAAATTCGATACTATAAATTTTCCATACAATTTGCTGATAAATAATTTGCAAATAAACGCTAGAAAAAAAGTGAAAAAAGGATTAATATCTCATACTTTTTACTAATTTTGGGGAATATTGTATGGGTTTATCATACATGTATAATAGTTACCAGCAAGCGTAAAGACAGACACTACACAGCAGACAATTAACAGTTAGACAAGAAAAAGTAAACCATTTTGACAAGTGACCAAAAACATACAGACCATATTGCAAAGGGACAGCGAGTAAGCCGACACTCTTGGCGACCCGATGTTTTTTATTTTTTTCCCCACCGCACTTTTTTAAAAACAATTTTAGCCAGCCGCACAAACGGCACATTTGGTTTTGCCCCGACACACAAAGCCCTCCCTTCGCAAAACCAAAAGAGCCGTTTTTCCTACCGCACGGCTTCATTTCGAACTGAAAATTCTAACCTAACAACTGAAATTAAAATATGAGCCAAAAGGACGTTTGGAAGAAATATATTACGGCACAATCCAAAATCTTAGAACACAAATCTAAACCTATTGGCATTGACACATCAAAAGAAATTCAGCTTGACGGACTGAAATTGAATCTTTTCATTGACCAAGAAATATTCAAACAAGTATTTAAGAAAGAAGTTGAGCAAATTTTCAATGTCAAAGATTTTGATTTTAACAGTGGATATATTCAGACAAGCATTGAAAACACTGTAAATATCACAACTGAAAAACTTACCAAGCTAAAAGAACTTGCTGAAATATGTTACATTGAATTTAACGAAAATCCAGTTGTTGAAGGAGTCATTTCAGGAAACAACAACGACATCAAAGATGAATTGAAAAATGTCATTGGAGAACTACCATCAAACTATCACTTTAAAAATTCAGGACTGATTTTTTTAACCTTAGAAGAATGGAAAAAAATAAGAGAAATCAAAGGACTTAGATTTGTCAAAAAAGTTGGAGCAGTTTTTTCAGTAAAACCTTCCCTTTCATTTCTTATTTCTACGTTTTACAGAAACATTGAAATATCTCAAAATGGCAATAAAGTAACTGTAATAGGCGAATTACATCAAAATATTTACGAGTTATTTAAAAAACATTTTGGTTTAGCTAAACGTGGAAATCGTTTGATTTTCACGTTTCAAAATGCCGAAAATTTAAAACGAAAGGTTGAAGAATTAGAAAGAATTGGAATCACATTATCTAAGCCACAAGAAAATTGCCTCTATTTTGATTATGATAATAACTTCTATGAAACTCACGAATCAGATTTGAATTTTGAGGCGTTTCGTTTAAGGCAAGCGCTTTACAAATACTTGCCTAATAATCCTTTTGAGTTTTCTTACTCAACCGATTATACCTTTGATTTTAGGAAGATTGACAAAGGAATGGACGAACTTGAAAGAAATGAAGATGCATATTGGAATAAATTGTTTTCTGAAATACACGGAGAAAACTTTCAGATAAGCAACACTCACAGAACAATTTCATTTGATTTTGAAACGGAAGATGAACTAATTCAAAAATTAGACTTCGTAAAATCGTTTTCTTACTTTGATATTTACGACAGAGGCGAAAACCACAGATACAAATTCAATATCAAATTTGAAACGGGCTTACATGAAGTACAATCAGGTTTGAAAAAAGAATTTCCAAATCTGAA
>JBBQCZ010000240.1:0-4575 GCA_038319215.1 Bacteroidales bacterium
TCGATAAATTTATTGACTTGGCTGGGACTTATGGCGCTCATTTTATAAATTGTTATTCACCACGTCAAATGCATCACTTACTCGAAAACGAATATAATAGTTTTGACTTGTCGGAATACAGTCAGTTAGAAGTTTTAACAACCGAAAATCATGTTTCTTCCAGATATAGAAGTCTTCCTATCGCCTATTCTCCAGATCTTTGGGAAGCAAAACGAGGTTGTGTTGGAGGAAAGTTGTTTGTATATATCGATCCCGCTGGCGATGTTAAGTTTTGCCCTTTTGTTGAGAAATCGTTTGGGAATATAAATGAAATTGATATTTCAGAAATTCTAAAAAATAGAGAAACCCAAAATGCCAGTAATGTTTGCTTGACGAATAAGTTGCTGTCGGGATTATAGGGCGAGGGAAGATTATTAACAGTTCTTTTACACTATTAAAGTTCTAGTCAGCTGGCTGGCTTTAACGTCATTAAAAGACGTCAGTAAATGAGACTCTTTTTGTATTCCAGTTGGCAGTAATAACAGTATTCTAGTTTTCAATATAACAATATCTAATGCAAAACAACTACTGAGGTTTAGGAACTATACTTATTGCAAAAGACTCAACAATTCTTTGATCTGGGGAAATACTAAATATCCATTCACAAATATTTTTATAAGTAATCTTTCCAGTAAACGGATATTTTTCTTTTGTTAAAACCATAATCATTCGGTCGGTTTGTTGAGTATCTCCATCTAAGAATTGTTCTAATTCAATTTTTTTGGGGAACTCATAAATAGTATTACTCTTCATCAAAAACTGAGGCTCATAATCGTTAGGGAATAGAGAGTAAGCCTGTTCTTCGTTATTCTGTGGAATGCAGAAAACATACAACCACGAATCCTTGGTTACGTTCACAGACCATGTAAGTTTATCGCCTTCGTAATAAAAAGGTTTTATTCCTAAAATCTCTGCTTTATAAAACTGATCGGGCAAGGAGTTATATTTTATTACAGTACATTTTACTTCTATCTCATATTTAATAAGATTTTCAGATGTAATGGCTTTTTTCTCGCTAAGAATAGAAATATCTTTAACACTGCCACGGATATTTGTAAATACCTGAGATGTAAATAGCTCCGAATAGTTATCAGAAGTTTCTGACTTAAACAAATCGGTATATGAATTAATATTTTCCTCAATACCAGCTTGACTCAGTGCATTTATTTTCGCATTGTTCAGAGCTTTTTCTTTTGCAGATGATAGGCAATCGTCATATCCGATACCAAATACAGATTTTATCTGAATGTTTTCATTTTTTTGTGCAAAACCGACGATGGTTGACATAAGTAATAGCCCAGAAATAAACAAAACTTTTCGCATACTTTTATTATTAACAATTTATCAAAATTACAAAAAAAACAAATTGGGAAGGAATATTTTTTAATGAAGGTGGCAAAAAAGAAAATAATTACAAAGCGATTGACTGAGGCAGGGGGGATTGCTTCTCCGCCAGTTGTCGGCTCGCAATGACCTTGACGGTCTGGAAGAAAACTTAACCACAACGGCGAAGCCCTCGTTTCTCCGATAGTTGGCGGATCAACGCAACGCAAGCAAGTAAAGTGCACAAAGAAAAAAAAAAGAAAGCAAAAAACTTAGTGTCTTAGTGCCTTAGTGGCAAAAAAAACAGCCACAAAAAAGAAAAATAACCGCAAAGCGCACAAAGGAAAACTTAACCGCAAAGTTCGCAAAGAAAACTTAACCGCAAAGTGCACAAAGGAAACTTAACCACAAAGTGCACAAAGAAAAAAAAAGAAAGCAAAAAACTTAGTGTCTTAGTGCCTTAGCGGCAAAAAAAACAGCCACAAAAAAGAAAAATAACCGCAAAGCGCACAAAGGGGAACCACAAAGTGCACAAAGAAAAGAAAAAAAAGCCCGGTAAAACCGAGCCTTTCTTGTAAAAATATTGTCGAAATTCAAAGTGTCTGATTCGCCGCGGCGGAAGCCGAAGACACCGACAATCTACTACTGTTTTATTAGTTTAGCTTTATCAACACTATCACTGGTGATGAGAGTCACGACATACATTCCAGGAGCGAAATCGCTAATATCAATCACTTTAGTATTAAGTCCTTTGACACAATTTATAGTAGAAGAATAAACAAATCTGCCCCTATCGTCATATATTTTAATGATTGGAGTATCTTCTCGAGTACAATAATATGTTACTTCGATCTCTTCTTTTGCAGGGTTTGGAGTTATAGAAAACGAGCCACTTTTTGCAATTATTACAGAAGCAATATTTGAATATTGGAATGCACCGTCAAAATCGAATTGCTTTAATCTATAGTAATAAGTTCCAAACTTAACATCAGCATCGTTAAATTGATAAGACAACAAGCTATTACTATTTCCATCAGGAGCAAGCGATAGGTGTGTTCCAATATGAGTAAAGTCAGTAGCATCTTCGGATTTTTCGATTGAGAAATAATCATTATTTATTTCGCTTGCAGTAGTCCAATCAAGATCTACAGATTTGCCGTTATAAACTGCTCCGAAGGAGAGAAGCTCGACAGGAAGTATTGCTCCCGGACCGCTGCTGCCCAAAAGGTTAAACTTTGAAAAAGAAGTTAATCCATTAAGAGTTGTTTGGTTTGGACATGCGAGAAAACCAGATGTAGCAAATGAAGGTAAAGCAGTGCCAGTAGGCGTTGTTCCAGTATTGCCCGGCTCTCCGTTTTTCATGAGATATAGCATTGCATCTCCATTTGAAGAAACTACCGCACTAAGGAAATCTATAGCACTTTGGTAAACAGTTAAATTGTAAGAGCTTATACCTCCACCTGGATTGGTAATATCCCATTGTAAATGTGGGAATAGATCGAAGGTAATCTTGTCTAAAATTCCGTCAAAACCAGCTGTTCCTTCCCCGACAATATGAGAACCACCTCCAGGATGTGTTTCGACATCACAATACGCACAAGGTTTTAATGGTGCGACAGTATATGGTTCTAAAAACCCTAAAATAATTGAGCCAGAAGTTCCTGTAGGTTTTATGTCAAAACCTTGTGCTCCATCACCAGTATATCCAAGAGGGAATCTATAAGTAGATGCGCCGTCTGTGGCTCGCTGTAATTTACCATTCACATACTTATTTGCATCATGTCCACTAATAGCATTTACGGAAGTATTTTTAATAAATAGTTTATTCGACCCAGTTGTAACAACAGTACCGTTTACAAAAGTGAAAATACCTTTTGGGCTAATAATCATATCTCCACCAGTAAATGTAAGAGTAGGACTTGCATTTGTGTTGTTCAATTTTACATTATTAAATTCACCGCTGCCCGTTGTTTTATTATAGGTTTGCGCAGCAGAGCCTGTAAATTCAATTGCTCCATAATTATTTGTGGTCAAAGTACCTGCGTGGGTAAAGTCACCACAAATTTGTAAAACTGCTTTATTATCGGAAAATGATAAAACAGCTCCTGATTGTAAGTTTATGTTTTTAGCTTCAGCAACTTGTGTAGGGTCAAATCCAATATCTGGAAAAGCTGTTATTGGGTCTCCGGGATTACTGTGGCCTGCATGATAAGTAGTTGGGATAGAGGTATTTGTTGCACAAGTTGGAATACAACCATTTTGCCAGTTTTCTGCAACAAACCAATCATTAGGATCTGTTCCATCATCACCTTCCCAGATTATTGGATCGGTTGGTGATAATACTGTAACTAAAGGAGTTGCACATGCACTCATAGCACATCCTGGAGGAACTGCTGCAACATAAAATGTTGTATTTGCCGATACATTATATGTAAAACTTGTTGAAGTACCTGTCTGTAACTGAGTTCCTCCACAACTACTAATATACCAATTATAGGTATATCCAACAGGTGGAAGTAATGCTGGCGGAATAGGTTCAATGGAAAGTGTAACATCATTTGTGCCACAAGTAGAAGCATTATTTACCGTTGGCGGAGTTGCATCAACACCTTCAATTTGAATTAAAGTACGCTGACTCGAGCAACCGTAAACATTTGTTGATTGAACATAATAGGAATTTGAACCAGAAGGAATAGTATCAAATGTGTAACTAGTACCACTACCAAGCTGTGTTCCTCCAGTGATTAAATCAAACCATTCGAAAGAGTAAGTTGGATTTGGAGTTGTAACAGAAATCGCTTGAGTTCCACCAGTACAGATACTATAAGGATTACCCGAAATTATCGGCATTGTAGGACCAGGATAAATAGTAATATAGCGTTTCACTTGCCTTAATTTACCGCAACACTCAGTTTCGATATCGAGAGTAACGAGAAAAATTTGATTTACTCCAGTTTGATTTACAAAAGTAATATTGGTTGAAGGTTGTGTAGCAGAAGCTATTGTACCAGTGCAGCCGCTTGGAGGCGTACAAGCCCATGAATAATTAAAACCAGCACTACCAGCAGCAGAACTTGTGTAATTATATGTAGTTGGGCAACCAGCACCACTTGGAGCGCCTAAAATAGTTCCAGGATCTGGAGCTACCATTGTAAGATTAGCAAAGCCTCTAAACACCTTTACATTTTCAATAATATCCTTACGACCCGTAGA
>JBBQCZ010000241.1:0-4563 GCA_038319215.1 Bacteroidales bacterium
TAGCATACCCTGAATAAGGGTTGTCATTTGGCTTTCGATATGAGAAGCTTCCTGTTTACCGTCTTTGGTTTTCCATGCCATGAAACGGCTGAAAGCGGCTGATAATGTACCTGCTTTAGCCACTAAGCCATCGGAAGCGACAAGAAACGCATTGTAATGAAATAATGAAGGTATTGCGTTTTTATAGTTTTGTAATTGGGTAAAGGCTTTTTGAACGGTAGCCTGTTCATCGGCAGGATTTTTAAGTTCAATAACAATAAGCGGAATTCCATTAATAAGCAAAATAAGGTCGGGGCGTTTGTTCTGGTGGTTTTCAATAACTGTAAATTGGTTTATTACCACAAACTCATTATTAGCTTGGTTATTAGAGTCGAGTAAAAACACTTTGTCGCCTCGTGTACCTTCTTTGGAGCTTATTTCAACGGTTATTCCGTTGGTGATGAAATCGTGAAATGCTTCATTGGTTTGTAACAAGTCGGTAGTTGCAATACGCAAAACTTTATAATAGGCCTCTTCCTGCCCTTGTTGCGAAACACTGGGATTGATTCGGGCAATAGCTGCTTTTAAACGTTCTTTGAGTATAACTTCCTGGTAATTGTCCCTTTCTGGAAATTCACCATCGCAAGCTATTTGAGGGCCATATAGGTAATGCCAACCCAATTGCTCTAATTCGTTAATGGCAAGAAGTTCTATATCGGTTTCGGTTATTTTATTCATAATAAATGTAATATACAAATATTTAATAGGCTTTTACAAAAAGCTCGATTTCCTTAGATTCAACAACTGGTGTAAGTTTTTCTATTTCTTCTTTTATAATAAAATTTTTGGAAGAAATAATATCTTGAATATTATCTGCTAACCAATCTGAGTTCCAAATATTAATAGAATCATCCAAAACTTTTTTACACAAGGATTCCTGATAATCGATTGTATCATCTAAGCAGATTGTAATACGTTGTAACCAAATTTGTAAAAGACCAGTATTGGGAATTTTATTAAACCTGTTACGAATATCTTTTACAACTTCTATTTTTTTAACTGAGGAATTCAACATGCTAATCAGTTTGCTTAAGATTGCACTTGTAACCGGATATGTACGAGGATTTTTATAAGCTACATCAACAATAATGCTAATTAAAACAGTAAGATTCTCTTTTGTTGATTTTGTTTTCTTAATTCGATTGAAAAATTGCAAAAGTAGTTTTGATAATGTACCAGAATTAGGATGCTTTAATGAAATAGAATGTATTATATAAAGCTGTTCTATTAATTTATTTGATTTTCGTTGATTTGAAATCCAAAACAATTTATCAGGTTTTAAAGAATCACTAATAATATTGTCAGAAACAAAGGTCTTTTGAGTATTAAGGCGTAAACCAATTTCAATTAAAACTTCGGTTAATAATTTTGCGATAAGCTCTGAATCTTGCGGATTGTTTGAAAAAATACGATAATCATCACGATACCTTAATATTTCATATTCATTAATTGGTGTTGTTTCAATTTTTTTTGTTAGTTCTAAATCTATGTAACCCAATACCATTTCAGCGATGAAGTCCATTAGAACGCTACCCTGTGGAATACCATTAGTTTGCCCGTAGGACATTGCCTGTAAGTGGTTGTCAATTACATTACCAATTAAAGAACTATCCCGACAACTTTTAGCGGTTTCTTTTGTGTGTAATGCCCATGAAATTGAATGAGAATATATTGAACCATAACAATCAGTGATGTCAGTTTGGAGTATATATTGGTACTTCAAGCCTAATTCGATAGATTTCTGCTCAATTGACTGCCACCATTGTGTTACTAAAGCTGCTTTATCGGACTGTTTACCTTCTGAACAAATTGGCAAACTAAAGCACTTGATATTGTCATTATTATAAAACTCATTAAATCTGGTTTGAATTAATTGCCAGTTTTCAGTGTCGGTTAACCTATGTACTAAAGAAGCATATAATGCAGGGTGGATAAGTTGTAGTGGACGCCAGGCAAATTTTCCATCTTTGTTGTTTAATAAAATGTGATTTACACCATCAAATTCTTTTGGATTATTAGGTTTGTAAGGGCTGTAGAAATCAGAAATTTTTCTATCTCCAATCTTTTCAGAAATTTTACTTATAAGAGAATTAAAATTATAATATTGAGGCAAATCTATTGAACAATAACTTTCTCCTTTTAGAAGGAAAGCTTTTACTTCAATATTTGTTAATTCTATAATTGATTTCATATTGCCATATATTGAATTTAAGTTCTTCGTAAATCTCTGACAAAGAGTAATTTATTGAATGAAACCTAATAAGGAGATTATTTGAATAATTCATAAATAATGCTTTTTATTTCAGAAGAATCAATGCCACCATCGGGTTTATCTCTTGTTAAAATTAATTGTTTATCGGCATCCTGGTTTTTGGAATATTCTACGATACCATTCTTTTCGTACCATTCTTGTTTTCTTTTCCATTTACTTCGATAATCGTCTTTAGTAAGTAAACCCAAATGTTCCCAATAATAGGTAATGCCAGTATCGTTATCCTCAATAGTGAAATCGGGATGAATTGTAATACCTGTTTCATCTGAAATAGGGGCTTCATAAGCATATTGAACGCCGTTATTATGAAGCTTGTCAGCTATAATTACCTCAGACTTTGAAATCATAAATTCGCCCTTTTCTGATACCTGAATATATTTGGTGTCGTAGAATTTCTTATTAACCAGTTTTAGTTTTGGTTCGCTGAATAAATCGGTGAGTCTTCTACCTGTTTCGGAATATTCGCCAGTAGTAAATTTTTGGTAATCTTTAAAATCACCCTGATGTAATATTACTATTCTATCTTCCTGTCGGGTGAGGGCAGTGTAAAATAATTCTCTTGATAATATGGGGCATGGATTTGGTAGTACAAACAGCACAACTTTGAAACCACTACCTTGTGATTTATGGACAGTGATAGAATAAGCTAATTCCATTTGTATGTCGCCATCTTCTTGAAAATCAGATTCTTTAAATGTGTAGGCATAACCAGGTTGTGACGAAAAAGCAATATTTATGGGTCTTGGTGTTTTATTATTCCATTCTCCGTATTTTCCAATATGGATACCGATTTCGCCATTAGCAATATACTTTAGGAGTTCTTCATCGCTTAATTCATCCGGATTATATATTTTATTCCAAGGCTTATCCCACTTTGTATTTCTGGTATTAATTATTTTATCACTAAACACAATACTGTCATCGCCGACTGGTTTATTCATTTTACGTTTTTGAAATTTACCCGGGAAAATTGCTTTTTCTTTTGTTTTTCCTCTGAAGACTTTTTGTATTTTTTGGTTTAACACTTTTGTACCATAGCCAGTTGTTTTGGCAGGTGATAGTATTTGCCAATTTTCAATTTCTACAGCAGATTCAATTCCAAAACCTGACCAATTGCTTTTTTCGTAATAATAATTGGAGCCTAATGAAGCATCGAAGTTTGCTTGTGGATTGCGCAACTCTTTACCCTCCATACTTTTTAAAAGAATTTCGATTTCTGAATTTGTTACATCTATAAGTATTTCTTCTAAATGTTTAACATTATGCCATTCGATGAATTTTATATTGTCCCATTCTTTTGTTTCACTCTCAGCAATTTCTTTGAAAATGTCTAATTCCTGTTTTTTAATGCTATCATCGCTGAACCATTTACCCAGCCTAACATCAAGCCTTTGTATTTCTTCGTCTGTAATATCACTTTGCGACAATTGACGAAATAATACTTTGAGTTCTGCTATACCTTTCTTCTCTTGAGTAAGAAACTCAATAATATCAACAAGCGGACGGCCAGCACCAATGGGGGGTAACTGTCTGTAATCACCAACCAGAATAAAGCGTTCAATACCTGTTAAACTATCCAATAAGGCGGCCAATTGTTCTTCTGTAAGCATTGAAGCTTCATCAACAATGACTGTATCAAACTTTAAAGCTTCTGCGTTTGGATTGATATAATACTGGCCGGTTTCCGGATTATATCTTTTGGCTTTGATTAAAAACTGAGCCAGTGTTTTTGCATCTTTGCCCATGTTCACTCTTGCTTTACCAGTTGGAGCTAGCCTTAAAATAGTGCCTGAACTAATAAAAGGCTGACTGCAAAGAATATTAAGCAAGGTAGTTTTACCCGTACCAGCAGGGCCAATTAAAACGGACACCCTACTATTAGATAATATGTCGAGTGCATTGGCTTTTTCTTGTCTTGCTTCGTTGTCTCTTATTTGATACCAATTTGGTTTTGTAGAATCAACAGCACCGAACTCACTATTAATAAGTTGAAGCCAGTTTTGTTGAATAGGTGGGTTTATAGCTCGTTTTATTCTTTTTTGAACGAAGTTTTTAATTTTATCTTTTATTGTGTCAAAGCGTTTTAGTTTGAAATAATAAACTTCTTTTTCGGGGTCTAAAACATTCCTGGTTATTTCGGTTTTAAAGAACTCATCAATTGCCGCTAAATTTCTTAATGAAGGATTGCACAAGGGTTGTAGTGGTTGTTCATCAAATTTAGTAACCAATTGGGTGTCGGTAAGCAAAGTATT
>JBBQCZ010000242.1:0-4543 GCA_038319215.1 Bacteroidales bacterium
AGCATCAGAGCAAATGCTATTTTCTAAAATTGATAATTTGGCACAGTTGAATGCAATTTTGGGTAATCCTAAAGAACTAATTGTTTCAGCCGAAAATATAGTTGCCGAAAATGCAAAGCTGAAAAAACAACTAGAAGCTTATCATCTTGCAGAGTTGAAAATTATCAAAAAAGAATTGATTTCTACCTCTGAAAAGCATAATGAAATTGTTTTGATAGCAAAGGTTCTTGAACTTTCAGACAGTAACGATCTAAAAGAATTATGTTCTCAGATTCGTGCAGAAATAAAGACTTTTGCTTGTGTTCTAGGAACTGTTATTGATGACAAACCATATTTGGTAATTGCATTCTCTGAAGATTTAACAAAAGAAAAAGGCTTAAATGCTGGAAACTTAATTCGCGAAACTGCGAAACTAATTCAAGGTGGTGGCGGTGGACAGCCTTTTGTCGCTACTGCGGGAGGCAAAAATCCTGATGGAATTAAGGATGCTGTGGAGTTTGGGAAAAATGAGATATTAAAAGTTTTATAACGGGCCTTCGACATCTTCTACAAGCTCAGATAGCTCAGGCACCGTTTGTTTTTGTCTGAGTTATTTTTTACCGGAGACTGAGGCATCTGGCTTGTCGAAGATGTCGAAGGCACCGATTTCCCTTCCTTTCTCAATCATAAACTCCCAAGCTTTGTCACGATTATTGGGAATTAATCCTTCAAGAATTGCTTCTCTAATTGCATTCTTAATTTCGCCTACAGTTTTTGATGCAGGAATTCCAAAATATTCCATAATTTCTTCACCACTTACTGGTGGTTGGAAATTTCTAAGAGAATCTCGTTCTTCAACTTCAATAATCTTTTGTCTTACCAGTTTAAAATTTTCCAGAAATTGAGCAACTTTTTTCTCATTTTTTGAAGTAATATCAGCTTCACATAATGTCATCAGTGCATCTACATCTTCGCCAGCATCAACTAATAATCTGCGTACTGCCGAGTCTGTTACAATTTCTTCAACCAAAGCAATTGGTCTCATGTGTAGATCAACAACTTTTTGCACGAACTTCATTTTTTCATTTAATGGTAACTTAAATCGAGTAAATATTTCTGGAACCATTTTAGAACCAACGAAATTGTGAGAGTAAAATGTCCAACCGATGCCATCAACAAAACGTTTAGTTCTTGGCTTTGCAATGTCGTGTAGTAATGCTGCCCATCTTAACCATAAATCATCGCTAAGAATTGCAATATTATCGACAACTTGCAAAGTGTGTAAAAAATTATCTTTATGACTAATGTTTTTCTGCGTACTTACACCAGATAGACTATAAAGTTCTGGGAAAATAATTTCTAGCAATCCAGAATCAAATAACAACTTAAAACCTATTGAAGGTGTTTTCGTCATCAGAATTTTATTTAACTCGGTATGAATTCGTTCAGCCGATATTATTTTAATCCTTTCTTTGTTTGTTCTAATGGCTTTAAAGCAATCGTCATCAATTCTGAAATCAAGTTGAGCCGCAAATCTAATTGCTCGCAACATTCTTAATGGGTCATCAGAAAATGTAATGTCTGGGTCAAGTGGCGTTTTTATTGTGCGATAATGCAAATCTTCAATCCCATTAAATGGATCGGTTAATTGACCATAAGTTTCCTTGTTGAGGCTGATTGCCAAAGCATTAATCGTAAAATCACGTCTTTTTTGGTCATCTTCAATTGTGCCTTCTTCAACAACAGGATTGCGACTGTCGAAATTATATGATTCTTTCCTTGCTCCAACGAACTCCAATTCCGTATCATCAAAAGTGAACATTGCAGTGCCATAGGTTTTGAAAACGCTCACGTTTTTTATGCCAACATGATTAGCGAGTTTTCGTGCAAATTCAATCCCGTTGCCTCTAACAACAATATCTATGTCTTTTTTTTCTTCCCTAGCAAGAAGCTTGTCGCGCACAAATCCTCCAATAACATATACTTCTGTATTGTCTTGCTCCGATAGACTACAAATAATCTCAAAGATTTTATGTGTCAAAAATTGTGATATTTCAGTATTTTTTTCTGCCAATTGAACAATATTATTTTTTATCTGTTTAAGAAATATAAATACAAAAATATTTAAAAGAATTTAAAAATGGCAGAACATCTCACAAAAGAAACGTTTATCGAAAAGATTTTCGATTTTGAAAATGAAACTCAATGGAAATACAAAGGCGAAAGGCCTGCGATTATTGACTTTTATGCTGATTGGTGTGGCCCATGCAAAATGGTAGCTCCAATAATTGAGGAATTAAGTACCGAATATAAAGGATTAGTTGATGTGTACAAAATTGACACTGAAGATCAACAAGAACTTGCTGGTGTTTTCGGAATTAGAAGTATTCCTTCGTTACTGTTCATCCCGGTTGGTTCTCAGCCTCAGATGTCGGCAGGTGCTCTTCCAAAAGATGGTTTCATTCATGCATTTGAAGATATTTTCGGTATTAAAAAATAATTAAAATTTGTTTTAGTGGTTTTTGGTTTTAGGGCTCAAGAATTTCTTTACATGGTGCTCATAGTAAAGTGTTTTTGGGCCCTTTTTGTATTTTAATGATTTTGCAAAACTTAAAAGCCTTTCGGCATTGATATTTTAATTACTTTTGCATAAAGTTTTTAAAAAATGATTTGGCTAATTAGTTATCTTATAATCCTCAACAGAAAAGCATTATTTATATTGCTGTAACCGCATTTTTCACGGAATCTCCGAAATTTTATTTATTCATTTACAAAATTTATTTACCATGATGGTACATTATATTAATAGTGCTAAACTTAGTTTAAGCAAAATCGAAGAATTATTAAATCAGGCGTATAAAGTTGAATTGTCTGACGAAGCAAAAGCCAATATTGTAAAATGTAGAGCATATCTCGACAACAAAATTAAAACTCACAATAAACCGATTTATGGTATCAATACTGGATTTGGTTCTTTGTGTAATACTTCCATTTCTAACGACGATCTGGAGCAGTTGCAGACAAATCTCGTAATCTCGCATGCTTGCGGAATGGGCGATGAAGTTGATAGCAAAATCGTGAAATTGATGATGCTACTTAAAATTCAAGCTTTATCTTACGGGAGATCTGGCGTTTGCATCGAAACTGTAAATAGATTAGTTGAACTATATAATAACGACGTGTTGCCTGTTGTTTATCAACTTGGTTCTCTTGGTGCTTCGGGCGATCTTGCTCCATTAGCGCACATGACTTTAGCACTTATTGGGTTAGGCGAAGTTTATTATAAAGGTAAAAAACAAAAATCAGAAACTGTACTTACTGAATTAAACTTAGTACCACTTAAACTTAAATCGAAAGAAGGTTTAGCTTTGATGAACGGAACTCAATTTATGTTAGCACATGCTGTTACTGCTGTTTTGGCTGGTGATCGCATAATGCGAAATGCTGATATTATTGCAGCATTGTCAATTGACTCATATTTAGGTCTGATTGATCCATTTAATGAAAATCTTCATATTATCCGTCCTCACAACGGGCAACTAGAAACTGCAAAAAATATCCGTGGCTTGCTCGAAGGATCACAAATAATTGCTCAGGATAAAAAACACGTTCAGGATCCATATTCTTTCCGTTGTGTCCCTCAAGTACACGGCGCTTCAAAAGATGCTCTTAATTACGTAAAGTCTGTTGTAGAAACAGAAATGAATTCAGTGACAGATAATCCTACTGTTTTTCCTGATGAAGATTTGATTCTTAGCGGTGGAAATTTTCATGGTCAACCTCTTGCATTAGTTTTAGATTTTCTTGCAATAGCCTTAGCCGAAATCGGAAGCATATCAGAGCGCAGAGTTTATCGTTTGATTAGTGGCGAACGTGGATTACCTCCATTTTTGGTTGCGAATCCAGGTCTTAACAATGGATTTATGATTCCTCAATATACTGCCGCTTCAATTGTAAGTCAGAACAAGCAATTATGTACTCCTGCTTCTGTAGATTCAATTTCGTCTAGCAACGAACAAGAAGACCACGTAAGCATGGGAGCAAATGCCGCCACAAAACTGCTAAGAGTAGTTGCAAATGTTGAACGCATTCAGGCAATAGAACTCTTTGCTGCAAGTCAGGCTCTCAGTTTCCGCGAACCTTTAAAAACGTCTCCACAACTTCAGAAAATTGTTGACGAATTCCGCAAAAGCGTGCCTTTAGTTAAAGATGATATTGTGATGTACGAAATGTTGCATAAAGCGGAGGGGTTTGTGAAGATGTAAATCCAATAAAAATATATTTATAGCTGGTCTGATTTTGTTTTCTTACCAGCTATTTTTTTTAATAGAATTTATATGATATCCCGCCTCTTAATAAAAGATGGTTGTTCATAATGTTTCTACCATAGGTATATTCAGTATAAAATCCAAAATGATTCTTAGGATGATAAGCAAGTCCAACTCCTGCATTATATTCAAAACGATTCTGTTTAAAATAATATCCACCAGCTTTTGCTGTTAAATAGAAATCTATTTTTGAATTTTTAGTATTTCTCAACATTGGCATGATGTGGTAGTTGACC
>JBBQCZ010000243.1:0-4480 GCA_038319215.1 Bacteroidales bacterium
TGATACAGAAAGACTTACTCTAGCAGGAAAGTCAAATTCCTGTTTAAATCTTACGGCCTCTTCATAAGTAATTTTTTTATTTTCAACACTTCGATGATTTCTACCTCCACGTTGTTCTGATCGTTGTTGTCGAATTGTAAAAGTATTAGCACCCATACTTTGAAATTCACTGCTAATTGTACTTTTTATCGAATCTACCGCTGTCAGAATTCCAACTAAAGCCATAATTCCAATTGCAATAATAAGAACAGTTAGAATAGTGCGAAGTAAGTTTGACCTTATCGCATTTATCGAAATCTTAATATTATCTAATAACAGCCCACTAATTCGCATACTACAAATTTAATTGAATATTTGACATCTAGATTTTTTTTAACAAAACTTTAATACCGAAAACTAACGATGTAAATAATACTGCTAAATTGAGACCATTGTAAGAATAACAACAAAGAGATTTTATATAAAATTATTTTAATTTTTAAATTAATTAGTAAAATTTTCATTATATTTACTAATTATTAAACAAACAATATATTAAATTGGTTTAGAAAAATAAAAAAAACTAAGTAATATTATGATTAAGCAAAAATTATTAATGGCTATTTTCATTTTGATATCCATTTCAAGCTATTCTCAAGTTGGCCAAATAACAGGACGAATCTACAATGAAGTCAATAATGAAGCATTACCATTTTCAAATATCTATATTGATGGAACAGATTATGGTGCAACATCTGATTTTGATGGAAATTTTATTATTAGCGGACTTAAACCAGGCATATTTAGACTTACGGCATCATCATTAAGTTATGAGACTAGAATCTCCGAAGAAGTTCAAGTAACACCAGGCAAGACCGTAACATTAAACATTCCAATGCGTGAATCTGCAGTTACCCTTAAAGAAGTAACTGTTAAAGCACAAATGTTCAAAAAAAATGATGAGTCACCGGTATCCTTACGAAGTATAGGACTATCGGAAATTGAAAACTCACCTGGAGCAAATCGCGACATTTCTAAAGTAATTCAAAATCTTCCAGGTGTAGCAGCAATTCCAGGTCAGAACCGAAATGATATTATTGTAAGAGGAGGAGCTTCTAATGAAAGTAAATTTTATTTAGATGACATAGAAATCCCAAACATCAATCATTTTGCAACACAAGGGGCAAGCGGTGGAACCAATGGGATTTTAAATGCTGATTTCATTAGAAATGTTGATTTCTACTCTGGCGCATTTCCAGCAAATAGAGGAAATGCCTTAAGTGGAGTTTTTAATTTTAAACAAATAGATGGCAATAAAGAAGAAATGAGATTTAAAGCAAGTCTTGGAGCTTCCGACGTTTCACTAACCCTTGACGGTCCAATTTCAGAAAACACATCATATATTATATCGGCTAGAAGATCGTACTTAAATTTTTTATTTAAACTTATTGGGCTTCCATTTTTACCAACTTTTAACGATGTGCAATTTAAGGTAAAGTACAAAATTAACGATAGAAGTGAAATTAGTTTTATTGGACTTGGAGCTTACGATGTTAATGTTCTGGACAGAAACATTCAAAATCCAACTGAATTTCAGTCATATATTTTAGGCTATTTATCTGAAAGCGAACAATGGACATACACATTAGGAACTGTATATAAACAATTCCGCGACAACGGCTACACAACAATTGTTGGAAGCAGAAACATGCTTAACAATCGTTACTATAAATACAAAAATAACGTTATTGACGATGCAAATTTGCTAAACAATTACAGTTCTTTTGAAGCCGAGAATAAGTTTAGAATTGAAGATTTTTTCAAAACAAGCAATAACTTCAGAATTAATTACGGGGCTAATTTTGAATATGCCAGATATTTCAATGACACATATTTAAATATTTTTACTCCTTTTGGACAACAAGAATTATCTTATAATTCCAACTTGGACATGTTTAAATATGGTGCTTTTGGACAAATTTCAAAATCAATAATTGGAAATAGACTTAGTCTTTCTTTTGGCGTAAGAATGGATGGGAATGAATACTCAAAATCAATGACAAATCCATTAGAACAATTATCCCCCAGATTTTCTGCGTCTTTTGATGTAAGTGAAAAACTAAGCATAAACGTTAATACTGGTAGATATTTCTTGCTCCCTTCATACACAAGTTTGGGCTACAGAGATTCGTTTGGCAGCTTAGTAAATAAAAACAACGATATTAAATACATCCAATCAGACCATTTAATAGCTGGTTTTGCATATCGCCCAACAAGTAGTTCAATTATTTCCATTGAAGGATTTTACAAACTATACGACAAGTATCCATTTTCTGTAAAAGATTCTCTAGTATTAGCTTTTAAACCAGTAGATTTTGGAGTTGTTGGAGATGAAGAAATTTCTAGTTTTGGACAAGGGCATGCTTACGGATTTGAAATTTTTAGTCAAAATCGATTTAAAAATGATTTTAATGTAAGTGCATCTTATACATTTGCTATTAGTCAATTTAAAGATTTAGCGGGAAATTATGTCTCTACTTCTTGGGATAACCGACATATATTTACACTTACGGCTACTAAAAAATTCAAGAACAACTGGTTTGTGGGTATTAAATGGAGATTTGCAGGAGGCTTACCATATACTCCTTACGATCTAGAAACAACCGCCGATATCGTTGCATGGAATTTAAGAGGAACACCATATTTCGATTATTCACAACTTAATCAATTAAGATTTAAACCATTCCACCAGCTGGACTTCAGAGTAGATAAAACCTTCTACTTCAAAAAATCATCTTTGAAATTTTACATCGACATACAAAATGCATATAACTTTAAATCGCAAACTCAAGATTTATACTTAAACACAGATGTTAATGGAAACGTGCAGATAGATCCAAACGATCCATCAAAGTACATATTAAGAAGAATTCCATCTGATGGAAGTGGAACAGTTGTTCCAACTTTAGGCATAATTGTAGAATTTTAATTAGTAAAAAAAAACAAAATGAAAAAATCAATAATAATATCAATAATAATTCTAGCAATATCAGGTTTTAGCTTTGCAAACAATGACAAAGAACCTTGCAAAAAGAAAAAACAATCAGAAAAAGAAATTATAGAAGCTAATATTAATGGCAAGGGCTTTAGCGTAGAAATAGACTTTACAGCTGGAAAATCTCACAATAACCCGTCTTTTGCTATTTGGGTCGAAAATATGAATGAAGAATTTATTCAGGAGTTATTTGTAACAAAGTCGGTTGCTACTGGAATTTTCAGATTTGGAGATACTAGCACAGGCACATGGCAGGCGGGCGAAAAAATGTATAACGCCACATTGCCATATTATTTCCATAAACGAACAGTAAATGCAGATGTCCCAAGTAAAGAAAAACCAATTATTGATGCATATACTGGTGCTACTCCAAAACAAGATTTTCTATTAAAATCAAAAACAGACATAAAAATAAAAGGAAAATTTCGAATTGTTATGGAGATAAATCAGGCTTGGGACTTCAATAATTACTGGTATAATGCAAAATATCCAGATGAACCAGAATATCATAATTCTTGCCAACCTTCTTTGGTTTACTCAGTTACAATTGACCCCGAAAACCTAATGGATGAATACATACTAAATCCGATAGGACATGGCCATTATTCAGGTAAAGACGGAAAGCTTTATACAGATTTAAGTACTTTTACAACAGCTTTAAAAATTGCAGACAATATAAAAGTAGTTGTTAGTAAATAGAAAACTCATAGCATAATCAGATCTCTTTCTTTATGAAAAATGGTTATACAATACTGTTATCATAATATTTTTCTCTAATAATAAGAAAAATACAATTGCAATGATGGAACAAATTTGTCAATAATTTTGATTTTACAAAATAACCATTGTTGCACCAAATCCATATTCTCTAAAAGAAGCATCTTCGTAAGGCAATTTATATTGAACCGACAACGATTCTCGCAATGCTGCTTTTAAAGTCCCATTACCGATGCCATGAATTAGAATTACCTTACCTGCCTTATTTAATATGGCATCAGTCATAGTTTTATGAAAAACATCAAGTTGCTTCTTAATAATGTCAGCATTAGACAAACCAATTACACTTTCCACTAATTGATTTATGTGCAAGTCAACTTCAATTGTTTGTGCTTCTTTTCTAGGTTTGAATCTTTTTGATGGATCTTCTTCCTCAATTATATCTTTTTCCGCTAAAATCCGCTCAAAATCTTCATCAGTCTTTAAAGATTGACCAAGTCCCGGTTTTTCTTTAAGTAATTCAAACATGTACGCATTTTCATCAAAGAAGTCATTTTCTCTAAATGCATGATCTTGGAAAAACTTTAATGGAACAATTTTTATTTTTCGCTCAACCATCTCATGCAAGGTTTGATAAGGATGATTATAAAACAACATTTGAATTATTAGTTCTTTAGAAGTGTTTATCTGCCCTCTTGTCAAGTCTCCAACACAAATTTTTGTATTGGG
>JBBQCZ010000244.1:0-4454 GCA_038319215.1 Bacteroidales bacterium
CCGCAACAAACAATCGGGTTCAAAACCTCAGAAAAGTACTGGTGGAAAACCACGCAGTGGCAACTTCAACTCAAATAAAAGCAAAAGATAAATTAATAGTAATAGACCTTTTTAGAGATTATTTGTTTGCCTTTTCGAAACATATTGTTTCATATTTATCTTTTGAGGACTAACAGATTAGTCGAACAGTTTTGTTCTAAAACTAGCGTTATGTTAAACATGTTTTGACTTTCTGATCTGAATATTCGTCAAACCGCTTGTAGCGCTCAAACGCTAATCGCTGTACATAAAGTCCGAACAGGATTTTCTGATTGGAAGTGACAAATTCAACTAAACACAACACTAGTGTTCTGTTAAGGATGTTTTGACGCTAACATCTGAAATGCGTCGAACCGCTTCAAGCGGTTGAACGCTACTCTCCACACAACCGCTTGAAGCGGTTTGTCGGGTTGGAACTGACAAATTCAACTAAACACAACACTAGTTCAAAACTTCAAATTTAAATGTATAAAAAAAGGGAGAAAAATTCTCCCTTTATTAGTACTCACAAAAACATTCTACTGTATGAATGTTGGTATTATTTGCCTATTGTTTCATTGTGATTAATATCCAGCATTATTTGCACAAACAATCTTATCCGATATCGAGTTCATCTACCTCAGACAAGTTCATCTCATTGTTCTGTTGATATTATCTTCCTCTAATGAGACCCAGTAGGATTGCGATTATTGCAATCACAAGCAACACATGAATTAGATAACCAGCATTAAAAGCAAAGAAACCTGCTAACCAAAAAATGATAAGGATTACAGCGATTATATACAATATTCTTCCCATATTTTCATATTTTTAAATGTTTATTATAATAGAATTTGTCCTAGCGATCTCTATTTTTCATTACAAAACTAAATAGAAATGCAATAAAAGAAATAGTCATACACCTTATTTTTCGGTTGTTTTATCCTCTGATTTTTCCTTGGTTTTAAGCTGCTGAATAAAATTTGAAACAGAATTTTCAATATTCACTATTTCTTCATTGAATTGTTGTTTAAAGACTCCCCAGTCTTCTGCACCGACTTCTTTATATTCATTGAGTTTGGTTAAAAGCAGCGTTTTGCTGTTTTCTAATACATCAATATTCTCTTGATAAATAATTCCAAGTTCTTTAGATGATTTTGTGATTTTAGCCCTCAATTCTAAAATTTTAATTTCAGTATGATTGATTTTTTCCGACATATCCTCTTTGAATGCTTTTGCTGCTAAGCTAAATGCATCCTCGAAGTCATTTTTAGCTGCGGATACACTGTTTTTAGCTTCTTTCAGCTTACTCTTACCAGCTCTAATTTTCTTAGCTGGCGTATCTTTATTATCGCCCCTAAATCCAGTTACTGTGATATGTTTGGATTCCGAACTAATACTCTTGTTGATATTTCTTTGCATATCAGTGTTTTTTATTAGATTTTTTACTCTTTGATTCTTTTTTGCTCTTTGGTGCTTTGTAATTGTGATGATCTTGTTCGTACACTACAATAGTTCGATTGCTGTCATAATGGCGTTTGTCGTGTTTTTTATTCCAGCCGTAATGTTTTCCGTTGTCATGCCGACCTGTAGTTATACAAGAAGAGAAGCTAAACAGCATGCCCAGAAGGAACATTATCAGCACTATAAATTTTAGCTTTCTCATAATTTTATTTTTTACAAAGTTGAGCATATTTAGCAAATAATATTTTACACTTCTTCTGATAAAAGTTACATATATTACTGAAAAATCCGGTGCAATTTATTTTGCACCGGATTTTATATTTGCGAATAAGCGAATTCTTTCACTTATATTGTTCTATAAAACTTCTTATTTAGGTGCCACAATGTCAATAACTACCGTTCTATTATAAAAACGTTCTTCGGGAAGTTTGTTTTCGAAAGGAGCGGTAACGGAATCCATTCCAAAGGCAAGTGCTTCAAAAACAACGCCTTTCTTTCCTGCTGCCCATACAGCTTTCTCTAAAATAGCATGTGTATCGCGGGCACGACCCTGTGATAAGCTCATATTATAAGCTTCACTGCCAATAATATCGGTATGGCCATGAATAACAACCGTTGAGTTATCTTTGATTTGTGGAGCTACCACTTCTGTCAGAAATTTCTCATAGGCTGCAACAGCTTTGGGTTCGTCGAAATCGAACAAAATACTAAAACGTTGAGCGGTCTCAACTGGAGCGATATTACGTACAAGTTTCAAAGAACTTTCTTTGCTAATAACAAGTCCTTCTTTGGTTTCACCTGTCATAAGTACTTTGTATTTTCCTTCTGGACGATTGCCCAAGATTACATTTCCAGAAACACTTTCCTGTTCGCGGGTATAAGGTCCAAATCGTTGTGAAACACCATTTTCGTCAGTCAAATCAACTTTCCACGATTTTAGCGGTTCGTTTTTATCTGATTTTGCACTAAACAATACGCGACTGTCCAATGGCTCTACCTGTACGGCAACAATTTGAAGCGGTGTAAGTAAATCTGGATTTGAAGTGATGATGTCAACCCTACGATCGCCCTCACGCAATAAAGGTAAGAAACTTTTTCCACCAGGTAATTCTGATGGATGTACTGGTTGATTTCTGCCTTCGGTTGCAATTCTCGATGAATTGATACCAAAAACATCTACTAGGTATTTTTTTACCGATTCAGCATAAGTTTTTCCAAGTTCTGGTCCATTACCTGCCGAAGCTCCAATCAATGTTATATTGGCATTGGGATTTTCACGCATACGATCACCTAAAATATTCAGGATATTATAATAAACATTTAACTGTCTTTCCGATCTTCCAGTTTGATCTTTTGTAGGAGATTCACGAAGTTGTTGGCTTTTAAATGTAACTGCCTGACTTTGTTTCAATTTCACGTATCTTTTAGGTATCTCAGAAGATCCTTCTTCAAAAAATACATAATTTCTAAGTGGAAATGATTCATCAATATTACGTTTAACTGGTACTGTGATCGGCGCTCTTGTGATAAACTTAACATCACTCTTGGGTTTATCAGCAACTGGTATAATTACAGTTTTATCAGTTTCCTGAACTACAGGTTTTGCTTCAAGAACTGGTTTTACTTCTTCTGTTTCTTTTACTTCTCCCTTACCAAATTTCAGTGCTAAACCAACTCTTACGGTTGATAATGACCAACTTTCAATATCACGAGGTGCTTGACCAAAATAGGGATGATAAGACACAAATGGTGACAATGCAACTTGCCTACTGCTGTTAGCATCAGAAAGTTGAATGTCGTAACCCAAACCTACATGTGCTGAAAACACATTCTGACGAATCTGACTGAAATCACCTTCAGTTGTAGTGAATAAATCGCCAGTGTTTCTATCAAAATTATAGGTAAAGGATTTATCTAAATTGTATCCATAAGCACCTCCTAAAAATACATATAAATTAGAGGCAAATGGAGCAATTCGGATACTTGGCTGTATGGTTGCGTAGCTCAGACCTGTTTTAAGATCTTCGGGACAATCACAAGGAGATTTAACTTGATCGAACGAACCACCGCGGTTATCATATCCTAAATTCAGCATGAAACCTAACACAGGGTTTGCATGATATTCCATCAGGAATGTGCCAAATCCACCAAACCCTTTACCATTGTGAAATGCAGCCGGAGCCATTAGGGTTGGATTCAGGGTTTGAGTTGTACCTGTGTACATATTATAATTAGCACCGCCAGAAAGTCCAATCCAGAACTTTGGCTGAACTCTTTCATTCTCCTGTGCTTGTGCTCCAATTACTATGCTCATCAGTATCAATGAGCTGAAAATTAATTTTCGTATCATGGTTTATTTTTGTTTTTTAAATTATTGTTAGCAAATTAAACCAGCATAGATACAATAGAACATTCTGAAAATGTTTTTACTTGTAAAACTATTGTGTCTATTTTGGTCTTTCTTTGAATTATGGTTTTGTAATTGTACTAGCATCCATTGAAACTGCTGCGGTCTGAGTCAATGCCCGTCCGTAAAGAGTTGCACCTGTATTCAATGTTATTGAAGCCTGAGCTAAAATGTTACCATAGAGTACAGAGGTTGTTCCTAATGTGGCCGAAGTTCCAACTACCCAGAATATATTTTTAGCTAATGCACCACCAGCGAGTACAACTGAAGTTCCTGGATCAGTAATAAAGGTTGATCCCATTTTGAATATCCATGTTGCGTTTGGATTTCCACCAGCATCAAGTGTTAAGATTCCATTTGCACCTGTTCCTGAGATTCCACTGGTTGAAGAGTTGGAATAAAGTCCAGGAGCTAATGTGAGTCCACCAAGCTGACCAGGTAATGAAATAGCGTTCAATGAACGTCCCATACCATCATTAAATGCTGC
Organism: Bacteroidales bacterium; assembly: GCA_038319215.1. GTDB lineage: Bacteria > Bacteroidota > Bacteroidia > Bacteroidales > ML635J-15 > Bact-19. Next base: position 4,377 of record JBBQCZ010000244.1, read on the forward strand.
TGTTAAACATAACTTAGCAGAAGCTGCGTCAGGAGTCGTGATTTGTTTTACTCCAATTATATTTCCAGGAGGAAATCC
>JBBQCZ010000245.1:0-4390 GCA_038319215.1 Bacteroidales bacterium
TATCACAAAAAATAACAAGTATGCCAAAATAGCCATTGATTGTTACCTTAAAAACATTGATGATTTAGTAAACGATTCTGATAATGAAAGTTATCATAAAATAAGCACATTTGTAGAATGCGTACTGTTTATTGCAGAAAAGACAAAACAAGAAATAGAATCAGTTAAAGAAAATATTCTTTTTTTATTAAAATCTAGTAAGCTGCCTAATTATGTGAAGTCTCATGTGTTAGAAATTGCAATAGGTAGCACTTTAATAAAACCCACAGAACTTGAATTTACACTTGACTATTTAAATGATTGGATTGAAATTAGTAGTGAAGGCAGTTTTTTTTCAAACCAAACCATTTTAGATACAGCAATCAAGATTTCAGAAAAAGTACAAAAATCCCCAAGAAAATATTACAAGCTTCTTGCTGAAAATCAAGACTTAATAATTAACCAACATCCTAATGAAAAGGATTTTATTAGATATACTTCTTTTGGTGAAAAAGCTAAGTATTATAAAAAAGCTGGAGAATTAGAAAAATATGAGGAATGTTTAAAGGAATATACTCGTTTAAAAAATAAGTTTGAGCTTGGTCATTTTGAGTCAAAATTACCTGAAAAAGAAACTCAGCTTTTAAATGATTATCTAAACCGCAAATCAGAATCGATACTTGAAATGCCTATTGAAGGGATTTTAACCTACTTTGCTTCAGGTGATGACCTGCTAATTAAAGAGGAAGTGCTTGATAAAATGACAGAAGAGGGTTTTAAAAATTCCTTTCACCAAATTTGTTCTACCAGTACATTTGACATCAATTCTAATCATAAAAAAGCTTCAAGTGAACAGGTGAAAGAAAATGAGAGATTTAGAAATTACACAATACATTTTAATCTTTTTGTTTACCCCCTGATAATTAAAGTGTTTGCTTTTGGAATGCTTAAAGGTAAAATCGGGTATCATTCAGTTTTTAGTTTCATGCAAGCAAATTCTTGGTATGGTCAAAGATTCCCACGAGGATTAAACGAAAGGGATATAGACGAAAAATCTGATTGGCTTAGTCTTTTAGCTCCTGGACTACATGATTATTTTTCACAGATTGAATGGGCAGTCGTGATGGCAAAGGACAATCTTCAAAATTATGTATTGTGCGTTGATTCATTAACAACAAAGTTTGAGGGTGCAATACGGGATTTTATTAGACTTCAAGGAGGAACAACAACAGCAGAGAAACGTGGAGAGTTGCAAGAACAGTTGTTAGAAGAACTTTTGCAAAACAAAATAATAATTGAACTATTTAGCCCAGAGGATATTTCTTTATTTACATATGTTTTTACCAAAAAAGGGTGGAATATTAGAAATAATGTAGCTCATTGTTTTTATCCATATAGTAGCTATTCTTTTGATAAGGCGACTTTAGTTTTTATTTGCATTTTAAAACTTGGAAAATATAAACTGACATATAAAGAAAAACAGTAAAGCCCAGCGGCTAACATGCGGTATAAAACATTGGTGTTTAAGTCGTTATTCAATTATTTTGCCACGCATCAATTTTGGTGTAACTGGACAGGAAAGAAGCCGGCAATCCCCCACGATTTCATACCGCTAACCGTTAGCAGCAAGTTTACCGAACCACACAACAGACAACGACAATGGCAAAACGACAAACAGCAAAAATTGCAAACTCAGACCTTTTGGACGGAGAAAAACTTTATCAAGTAAGAGCAAGGTTGACACTTCCCTATTTAGTTAGACAAGCAAAAGCGGGACAGACAATTTACTACTCAGACCTAGCAGAGGAAATAGACATTCCCAATCCAAGAAATTTAAACTATGTATTAGGTGCTATTGGCAACGCTTTAATCGATTTGGGTAATCGGACAAAAACTGAAATTCCGCCAATACAATGTGTTGTAATAAACAAGAGACAAGAACTTCCAGGCGAAGGCATTGGTTGGTTCATTAGCCCGACAGATTTCGGCAAACTCAACAAAACACAGAAGCAAAAAGTTGTAGCTGCACAACTGACAAAGATTTACACTTATCAACGTTGGGACTGGGTTTTACAACAATTTGAACTTGACCCTGTGCTGACAAATCTTGATGACGAATTAGAGGAAGCGAAAAATGGACGTGGTGGAGGAGAAAGTGAACAACACAAAAAATTCAAAGCTTTTATTTCTAAAAACCCAAGTGTTTTAGGACTTAGTGCAGACTTAGCCAACGGACAACAAGAATATTCTCTTCCTTCCTCTGACACGGTGGACGTATTATTTACTGACAAAGACATAAAAGTTGGGGTTGAAGTAAAATCAAGTATTTCCAACACAGCAGACATTTTGAGAGGACTTTTTCAGTGTGTAAAATACAAACACTTAATAGAAGCTGAACAGACAGTTAATGACGAATTTCCAAACAGTAGAATTATACTTGCATTACAAGGACAATTTCCAGACGAATTAATTTTAGTGAAAAATTTATTGGGCATAGAGGTAATAGACAAAATAAAAACCAGCCGATAACAGCACCTACAAAAAATTGGCGGTTCAGTGCTCCGCAGACACATTTGTGGTTAATCAAAGATTGGTTCTCCGCATCAACATTTGTGGAAAAAATCGCCACCTTCGCCAAGCTGCAAACCGTTAGGCGTAATTGTAAAAAAAAGAAAAAAAAGACATCTCAAGCATTAGACTTTCTAAATGTTAAGACAACTTCAAAAGAAAAAAATGAAAGAAATTAAAGAAAAGAATTGTATTTCAAATCATTTGACTATTTTTGTCAAAACAAATATTGTCTTATGGATACATTCGCAGATTTAATTAGAATTGCAAGAGAAAGCAAAGGACTTTTTCTTCGACAAGTGGCAGCCTCAATGGATATTGATCAGGCTATTATCAGTAAATTTGAAAGAGGAGAACGAAAACCGACTAAAGATCAGGTTGAGAAATTTGCTGAATTTTACGAATTGGATAAAAATTATCTGATTACATCATGGTTGAGCGACAAAATTGCATACTCAATTATTGATGAAGAAAATGCAGAAGATGCTTTAAAAGTAGCAGAAGAGAAAGTTAAATACCTTAAAACAATTCAACATGGAAAATAAAATAAAAGTTCTAGAAGTGTTCGCAGGTGTCGGTGGTTTCAGAATTGGACTTGAGGGTTGGAAAGGAAAATCTGCTTCCTCAGGTTATAGAGAAAATTTTGAATCGCCCTTTGAAGTTGTTTGGAGTAATCAATTTGAACCATCGACCAAAACACAACATGCATCACTGGTTTACGAACAACGTTGGGATAAAAAATCACATTGCAATCAAGATATTGCAACAGTTGATGTTTCGTCAATTCCAGATCATGACTTGTTAGTTGGTGGTTTTCCTTGTCAAGACTACTCGGTGGCTACAACTTTAAAAAACTCAAAAGGACTTATTGGAAAGAAAGGCGTTCTTTGGTGGTCGATTCATAAAATCTTGACTGAAAAAGTAAACAAACCAAAATATCTTTTCCTTGAAAATGTTGACCGACTTTTGATTTCACCGTCAGGACAACGTGGGCGTGACTTTGCAATAATTTTAAAAAGTTTAAATGACTTGGGATATGCTGTTGAATGGCGCATTATTAATGCTGCGGAATACGGTATGCCCCAACGAAGGAAACGAATATATATTCTTGCATATCATTGTCAGACAGAAATTTACAACGAAATAAAGGAAACATCACCAAACGAGTGGATTCTCGAAGAAGGAACTCTTGCAACTGCATTTCCTGTAACTTCGGAGGAAGTTTTATTTCCAACCGAGTTTAAACTTAAAGATGATATAGTTGAAATATCCGAAAATTTCAATAAAAACGGATCTTTGGGTATGTTTGAAAACTCAGGAATTATGATTGATGGCGTCGTAACTACAGTTAAAACAAAGGCAAAACATGAAGGCAACTTCATTATTATGAGGGATATAATTCAAAATGGCGAAGTTACTGACGATTTCTATATCAACGAGAAAGATTTAGACAAATGGCTATACTTGAAAGGAGCAAAAAAAGAAATGCGCAAAAATGCGCAAGGCTTTGAATACAATTATAGCGAAGGGGGAATGATTTTTCCTGATTCTTTAGAAAAACCATCTCGAACAATAATAACTGGCGAAGGTGGCGCATCGCCATCAAGGTTTAAACACGTTATAAATACTCCAAAAGGTTACAGACGACTTTCGCCTGTTGAGTTGGAAAGATTAAATATGTTTCCCGACAACCATACAAAACTTGATGGAGTTTCAGATACTAAACGTGCATTCTTTATGGGAAATGCCTTAGTTGTAGGAGTTATCGAAAAAGTAGGAATTGCACTAAAACACAAAATTGAACATGAACTTGCCTTACAATCTAAATGACAAAAAATCAATA
>JBBQCZ010000246.1:0-4387 GCA_038319215.1 Bacteroidales bacterium
TCCAAATACACCTGGCAATATCAAATTCGGCAACATCACTAATGGGATAGCTACAAAAAGTAGAGCGATAAATATTAGCAAATCCTTTTTAAAAGATAATTTATTAAAATTAAATATAGAAAAGAAACATCTCCCCTCTGCTCGAAAAAGAACCACAAGCAAGATAATACTCACAATATTAGTCAAAGTCGCACTAATGAGCCAATAAGTCTGGGAATCTTGCCAAGAGGAAAAAATCAATGCAATAATAGCCTGAAAAACCAAAAATAAGATCATTCTACTTGGCAAAACTGCCAAAATAATGTTTTTCCCAATATTTAATTTTGTTTTCATATTCGATGAGATTAGAAAATTGAATAATTTACGCCTATTCTAAAACCAGGTTTTATTTTACTTTCCACACTAATATCAGACCCAAACCAGTTAAAAGGCTCAACAGTGTTTACAACATTTATTGAATGAGTTCGCGAAATTGCAGGACCCAATGAGATGTGCAAATTATCTGTCAAATCATAGCCAAGTGAGAAATTAAAAACTGTTCGTGATTGGAATGATAAAAAATTGGATGCTGTGTTCTGAAATGACAATTCGGGATTTAAGAAAAACTTTTTGTGCAAAGGTATTATGCTACCAACTCCAAAGCCATAAGAAGAAACTGTTTCTTGATTTAATAAAATTGAATAATTAAAACTTGTGTATAGATTTTTTATCCCAATACGAAAAGAGAAATTAAGAGGAGTGTATTCATCGGCATAATAACCAATAGCTCTATAACCGCCTTTTTTTACGAAAGAAACAAAAGCCAAAGGGACACCAGCTTCCACTGTATCTGCAACATTTATAAATCCACACTGAAATCCATCTAATTTGCGTGTACTATTGACAAAACCAATTTGTGCGCCTTTTGTATCATTTCCGGTAACATTTACAAGCCCAACTTGAATGCCATCAAGACTATCTGTAACTGCATTAACGTAACCTGTTTGAATTCCATCAACACTTCCGGCACTTGTATTTACAAAACCGAATTGTCCGCCCTTAACATCATCAGTACTAACATTAACGAAACCGAATTGCACACCATTCGTTTTGTCAAAGACGGTATTAATAAATCCAGTTTGGACTCCGTTCATTGCATTCCCACAATGATTGATAAACGCAGCTTGATAACCATTTAGTCCACCACGACTAACATTCACATATCCAAGTTGAGTTCCATTGGTTATACCTTTGGTTGAATTAATAAATCCAGCCTGCAAATTATTATGATCCCCATTCACATAATTTGCAAATCCTATCATTGGAAATCTGAAATTATCTGGCACGACATTTACAACAAATGTGTAAACAACTGTTTTGTTTTCTGATGGATTTGCTTCTTTTTGAGCAAACATCAAGTTACAATTACAAAACATAAAAACTGCTAAAACAATAAATATCTTTTTCATAGTAACAAAATCTAGTATATTATCTGCAAATCAATATCCCCCATCCCGTCTAAACTCTCATAACTTAGCTTCCAAAATCCGGTTTTGGGATTAAAACATCTGTCAACCAACCATATTTCTGGAGCTACTACTGTATCGCTTTGTTCAATATCTCCATTTGGATCGATAAGTTGGACAACAACAGCGCCTTCGGTTAGATTTACGGTTCCTACCATGTAAATCTCATCTACAAAATGACTTACATGAAATACATTTAAACCAGTAGAATTATTTTCTATTTCGGAGTTAAATCCAATACTAACATATGCCTTTTTCTCACATGAACTTAAAACACATAAGCTGGCTACAAATAACAATAAAATATACTTTTTACTCATAAGTCTATATTTTTTAATTGTATTTGTGATTACTTCGTAATTCATAATTTTAAATTTTTAGTTTAATGATTAATAATTTGATTTTCCATTTCAATTTCTGAACAAACAATTTTCTGTAGATGATTAATAAAACGTAGCATTGTAGCACCATCAATTAAATCATGGTCTATTAAAACTGTTACATTCATCATCTCTCTTATCAATATTTTATTTCCTACGACTATTGGTTTCTTAACAATTGATCCGAGCCCAAACGACACTGGGTGTATAGACTTATGAACAAACCAACCGTTTACAAGTCCGACATTACCGACCGAAGTAATGGCAACATTTCCCATTTTATTAAAAACGAAATTTGGCTTTCGAATCAGGATTTTCCACACAAGTAAGCGCAAGAATTTTGGCAATATAGAGTATCGTCTTTCTAGAAATGAATTATTTGATTGTAAAACATACTCATCCGAGTTTTGCTTTACCAACTTTGCGTTTTCTATTTCTAGACAAATTTCGCTAGGCGATTTTTCGGCTGCATTTTTTATTACTAAAGGAAAAGGAACTTTTGTGTCACCAATGTTTTTTTCAACTAAAAAGGATATGTTTACCGAACTGGTCGATATTTGAGCCCTTTTCCCAACAATAACTGAACTAACTAATGGAAACAAATAAACAGTTCTCGCAACACAATTAACAATCCATGCATTTAGAGAAATATTAATGCCTGACCTTCGTATTGATTTAAGCTTCGCCCTAACATTGGTTACATCGAACTCAAGCAATCCAACAACATGGTGCTTTTGATTAGCAACATTCATCATATCTAGTCCAGCTAGCCTTGAATCAGGAATATAGTTTTTGCTTGTTTTCATCGTTGATTTTTTGTTTAATTATTGTTTAAATATTGAGATGCACACATTCTATGCATGAATCTCTAATTGCATTTAGAATTTTTTCATTATACTTACTCTTCCAGACATGTATCGAAGGCCCACTTCACGTTCTGTGCCCTGATAATCAACACTTCGATTAAGGAAGTTAAATTTAACACCTGGGGCGAGACTCCAACCTGAGCCAAGATTTACATCTAAACCAACGGCTGCTTGTCCTCCAAAGCCATGACCAGTGTCGGCAATAATATCACCTTCAGCGTTTTCTACTTCGATGTGATTATACAAACCACCACCTCGTACAAATACAGCAACAGGACTATTGGCTACAGGGTATCTGTATTGTAAACCAAAAACATAACCTGTTTCTTCGAATCTAGCATCTTGACCTGCAAATGAATTGTCGGATGCAAAACGATTCCATCCCCAGCCAGCGTAAACGCCTAAGTTCTTCACAAATTCATAGTGGAACAAACCTTCGAATCCAAACCCTGCATTTAATTTTGCATCATCAAGTTTGGCAATTCCAAAAGATGCACCTCCATTTAATTCAACACCAAATCTTCTTGTGTCTTCTTGTTCTTGCGCATAAGTACTAATTGTAGCGAATGCTAAAAGTCCTAATAAAAATAATTTTGTTTTCATTTTAATTTTTTTTTAATTGTTAAACATTATGATTTCGACACAAAACTATATTTGCAGAAGAGACTACACTAATATGATTTGATGGGTGCTTGCTTTTGATTTATGAATGACGTAAATTGAGGATTAGATAAAATGGATAAAGATTAAAACACGACCAAAATCAAAAGTTTCATGGTAAATGTGTATTTACTTTTTTGCTGAAAACTTTAGCTATTATTTATAATTATATTGTTTCGGACAAAAATATTACAAGGTAGCTTTGAATCTGTAGTTGACCAGAATTCTATTACCCGGACTTTAGAAAAAATGAAGTAATGGAAGTACACTATGTTTTTTGCCAGATTGAATTTTTAAGATATATTTTATCTTCATGAAAGATCAAATGAGTCATTTAATTTTACGAAAAACAAAACCACAAATGATAAATTCAACACGTGAATTATTTCTGCAATTGCAATTATGGCTCATACAGTGCTAATAATATTATTTTACTGTTTATCGATTAAGATAAAGCTTAATGGCAGAATTTAAATCCGGATCTAATATAGGACAGAACAATTCCTATTGATTTGTAAGCTCTTTGAATCCAGAATGCATTCTTTCTTAATTGTTTAAAACTTCACATCAAACAGTATATACTGCCACAATAAAGCTAATCGTTGAAAACAAATTACACAAACAATGAAATACAATAGAAATGTAAATATTTTTCTCTTTCCACGCTAAATAAGCGGCAGGAAGAAAGATTGCAATTCGAAACAAATTATTAAATGGTAGCCAAAAATGATAGAGTGAAAACAAAACCGTTACTATGAAAGGTGCCAATTTTCCAAATCTGCTAATTTTTGATGTAAGGTAACCTCTAAAAAATAACTCTTCTACAATTGGACCAATAATAACATTAAGCACAAAATAAGCAACACAGGTTATCAGCAAGATATTCTTTGAATACTGTTTAAGGTATTCCATATTATTCCAATCAAAATATGCTGGTATAAAATGAGCTAATTTATCAGTAAGGGGAGTGGTTAAC
>JBBQCZ010000247.1:0-4359 GCA_038319215.1 Bacteroidales bacterium
AGATTTCTAACTTGGTATCAGCATTTTCGGGTAAGGAATATTCAAAAGTCAGGGACTCGGAGAAAGGATTTGGATATGTTTTTACATTGAGTTGATTCTTTTTATCTATTTCAATATCGTCTATGCCAGAGATAGGATCAATTGTTGGAGTTACAGGCTGCAGTATTTCAAAAAAGACTGTTTTTGACTTACCCCGATAATTAATGGTAGCGTTAGTAATGCCAGCTGTTATACCATTAAAACTATTTGTTGTAGAATTGTGACTCAAAATGGTAGGATCTTTTATTGTAACAGCGAGTAGATCGGTTATGCCTATATTTGATATCGCATTTGGGAAAATGGCTTCGTACTCTGGTCTGGTAGATTTTCCCTTTTGTAATACCACGACTTCAGGTTTTACATTAAATTCCATAATGGAACCAACAGGATTTACTTTAATATCTTTTGAAGCTGTAGATAATGAAGCTTGCCCGGCAATATGGTAATTCCCAATAACAACTATATTTTGTCCTTCAATTTGTTCCGGGTTCACGGTTAAATTTACTACAACACTCGGGCTTGACGGCATTGTATAAATACCTTGATTTTGAAAATACAGGGAAAAACTCTTTAATCCGACAGTATCAACCTTTAATTTGATCATCATCGTATCGCCAGCGTTGTAGGATGGCTTTGTTGATGGATATAGAATACTAATCTTATTTTCAATAATTTTAACAGTATTGGCAGCCAAACTATTTGCCGATTTTGTTTCAACAGTTGCTTGTGGATAGCCAAAAAGCGGACTGCTCCCATCTGAATTTAGCAATTCATCAACTTTGTTAAACACATCAACTGATTGCGCCGGACTTTCCCCAAATATAGAATTGTGCATGGGGCCAGTAATTGGGGTACAGTATGAAGGTAATGTTCCAACTATATTTCCTGAAAATTGACTTGTTAAGGATACAATGGCATCATTCCCATCCATAAAATTATTTTCATAACCGCGTAATTTAAAATAAGTATTAAACCAGTTACATTGATCTAAGAAACTTGTGAATGTTAATGTGCCAAGATAAGTCTTTAGAAGTTCGTAGGTTGCAAAAGTTTTAGTATTAAATTCTCTGCAGGAAACTCCACTTCCGATTAAGTGAGACGGTATCTGGGTAATGCCAAATTTTTTGCCACCTTTATATTTAAGATCGCTAACAGCATCAACTACCTTATATGGGAATTGGCTTACATCAAAAAGATTGGCAAAACCAGCACCTAAAGATATTAATGGACCAGTAAAAAGTTGGATCTTACAAATATCATCAAGCAAGTTTGCTAGGGATGACCCCTGGTGTGGTGTATTTAAAGTAATGAACTTATGTACAAAGCCTTTTTTGTAATTGCTATTTCTATAATAGAGGCTACTGTATTCAACAGCATTTCTAAGCATTGAACCGCCCATGCTGTGACATATATAATCAACTTGGTTGCAGGCATATCCTTGTTCTCTTAATTTGTAAATCCAGTATCTGAAACTTCTCTCATTGTTAATTCCATCAAGCAATATATTTGAATTAAAATCGAAGGTTGCTGTTTTTTCCATCTGCGGCACAAATATGATTTTAAAGCGTTTTTCTTCTTTGGAATTATAAATTGGGTTTGCCACGCCTATTCGAAAGTTATCCCAAGTCGTAAGATCTCCATTAAGCCCATGAACAAGAAATAATGGGGGTCTCACAATTTCAATTTCGACCTGTTTCGTGTATTTTTTTTGATCAATTAATGTTATTTCAATGTTGACATTTATGGTACGATAATCTTTTGTCCAGTCTCCTTTATTTCTTGAAAAATCCTCTGGGGCAACATACCAGAACCAATATTTGCCATCCAGATTTGACGAGTTATTTTCAGCTACAATTGTACTGATATCATTCGCATCAAGTGGGGGAGTTGTGTAGTTATCGTTTTGTGTAGCACAATATTTTACTTTTCCCAAATACCTAGGAGCCATATAGTTATTGGGATCAGATAGACTTATTTTAACTTTTTGGATAGCAGGCGTTAGCAGATTTGTATTCGAAATAACTATATAAAATCTTGCAACGCCATCAGCGGCCACACCTTTTGGGGGGCTTGCGTCTTTAGGGATGGGATAGGATTTGTCCCATCTCCTTTCAATGAGTATATCGCTAATTACCGGATTTTCGATAGTTATTTCCGGGGTAATTGCACTTCGGTTTGGATAATAATTATCTTCTACTTTCAGTTTATATTTTCCTGGTTGGGTAGGAGTATAATTTATGGAAAGGAACAAATCTCCAAACCCATTATTTGTACCTTCTACTTTTGTAATTAATTGCCATGCTCCGTTATCCTTTTGCACCGAAACCGAATAGCTGTGCCTTTTATTGTAGGCCGTATTGACGTTGAATTTAACTTTGTCTTTCCATGCGAATAAAATCGGTTCATTCGTATATCTGGCTTTTGAACTATTTGGTTCAGTAATTATCAGATTAGTGTCAACAGTATTCGTTTGATTGGATATGATTCTGAATGTCTGGGAATAAGTTTTTCCACTAATTTTATCAATGGCGGTTACCGTATAATCTCCCAACTCAACTGTAGATAAAGTTGTCAATGTTTTTTGAAAATTACCGTTTACGTCAATCGTTCCGTCGATTATTGAAGTAAGCTTGCCGGGGCCAGAGAATTGAAGATCATATTTTCCAACAGGACTGAATTGTCTGCTCGTAATTGTGATCGACTGACCCTGCTTAATCTGCGGAGAGGAAAGGGAAAAAGATGGATTTACAATAAAATCAGATGTTGGAATATCAGCCTGTGTTAGTTTTGCCAAATATGCATCTTCACCTCCTGAGTTCGGGAAATTACTACCCTGTATATACATTTCTCCTTCATAATAACCTGAAACAGCTATATCATTAACTTTTACAAACACCCCGCTTCCTACTTGTTTATCAACACCTGTAGCAGTAGGTTCAACCCAAATAAGGTTTCCATTTTTATCGTATTTAATTAAGTAGGCATCAGTACCTCCTGTACTAGTTATTGTTGAGTTGTCAAAAGCCCCTGTTCCGGAAAACCAGCCAGATAAATAACAATTACTTTTTTCATCAGATGCTACTGTCCATGCTGTTTGACTACCTGTTCCGCCGAATTGTTTTACCCAAATCAGATTTCCACTTGGTGAATATTTTGCACAGAAGATATCAAAGGTTCCATGCGCAGTCAGAATTTTATCTTCAAATTTCACTGTATTACTAAAATATCCTGCAACAATAATATTACCATCAACATCAACAGAAGTATCGTTTCCACCATCGTTACCTGTTCCACCAGTTGTTTTTATCCATTTATAATTTCCAAGATTATCATATTTTATTAAAAAAATATCGTCTCCTCCATTAGAACTTACCATAGAAGAACCTTCAAACTGAATATCTCCTTCAAAAAAGGCACTCACATAAACATTTCCCGACTTATCAACACCAATTCCATGTAGCCAGTTGTTTTCACCAATATTCCCGTTTCTTACCCATTTTACATTGCCATTGTTATCATATTTTGCAATAAACATATCTCCCTGAGCAGAACTTGTTTTATAAATCCCATCCCAATTTGAAGTTCCATTGAAATAACCAACAATGTATATGTTCCCCGCTGCATCCAAAGCTATATTACTTCCATAATCTTCACTGCTTCCTCCAGCATTTTTAGCCCAAAGCAAAGTTCCATCCGCTTTGTATTTTGCTATAAAAACATCACCATTACCATTGCTGTAAATTTTATCATTGAAGGCAGAGTAGTAAAATTCTCCAGTGACATAGATATTTCCAGTGACATCTGAAACAACACCATAAATTCCATCCCAATCAGAACTTTTTGCCGGCGTATCACTCCACAAAAACTTTCCAGAACTATCGTATTTGTAAATAACAGCATCAACATCCGAAGAACCCTCACCCTTAGCTCCAACGGCAATTACATTGCCGAATGCATCAATCACTGTTTTATAGAAACTATCGTCATATGAAGTTGAGAAATATTTTCCCCAAGAATAATTGAATTGACTTGTGTTGCCTGATTTTAGTTTATTCCCAACTGAGAGAGCATTCCCAATATTAAGTTTTTTGGATTGTTCTTTTATAAATACGCTAGATTTATTACTTGGCTCATGTGCTTGAATTCTGGGCGTAAGTTCAAATTTTTGGGCAAAAACATTAGCGCCGAAGATGAATTGGACCAAACAAATTGCAATAAAGGGTAGTGTTCTTTTCATTTTGAGTTTTATTTAGGGTTGGCGAATTATTTTGTTTTCCAAATTTTCAGATAAGAAGCAATGTGTTCTGTGGCATTTGGTCG
>JBBQCZ010000248.1:0-4328 GCA_038319215.1 Bacteroidales bacterium
AAATGAATTAACCAGTTTGGTAAATTCAACTGAGAAAGAACAACAATCTTGTTCCATAAAAAGAGGCGATGTTTTTTTAACAAGAACAAGCGAAACAGACGAAGATTTGGGAATGAGCTGCGTTGCCCTAAAGAATTATCCTAATGCAACATTCAACGGCTTTACAAAACGTTTGAGACCCAAAGGAAACGTAGAAATTTTGCCTGAATATGCAGGTTTCTTTTTCCGTTCTCCAAAATTCCGCGGAACTGTTTCAGGAATGTCTTCCATTACAACAAGGGCAAGTTTAAATAATAGTATGTTGGCTCAATTAACAATTGACGTTCCTTCAATTGAAGAACAAAAAGAAATTGCAGATACTTTATTTAAAATGCACTCTAAGATTGGTTTGCTAGCTGAACAAAACACAACTTTAGAAAACCTTGCAGATATTTTTTACAACCAACTTCTGAACAAAAATACTAATGATGATTGGGCAGAGATAAGTATTTTAGATTTTCCAACTTTGTCATTGTTAAAACCTGGAATTAAAGAATTTGTTGGTGATAAAATTTATTTGGCAACCGCTGACATTCAGGGGAGATTAATTGTAAATCGAAAAAATACAATTACATATAATAAACGCCCAAGCAGAGCCAATATGCAACCGATAAGAAATTCTATATGGTTTGCAAAAATTAAGGATAGTCCAAAATTCCTTTTAATTGACAACTTTACAAAATCCATAGTTGAGGACCATATATTATCTACTGGATATTATGGTTTAAAAATGGAAGAAGGAATGTATTTCATATGGAAATTTATTAACTCGAGTGACTTTTCAAATCAGAAAAATTCAAATATTAGCGGTAGCGTAATGGAAGCCTTAAATAATGACGGTTTAAGAGGGGTTTTATTAAATGTTCCACCAACTAATTTATTGTCTGCTTTTGAAAAAGAAGTTAAACCGTATTATGAGAAAATAGCAAATAATAATCTGCAAATGCAAAGTTTACAAAAAATGCTAAATTCTTTGTTGCCCAAACTAATGACGAAAGAAGCCTATATTTCATTTTAAAAACAAATTATGAGTAGAATAATAGCACTTAAAGGAAGAGGGAATTCAGGAAAAACAACGACCATCAGTATGTTACCTAATATTTTATTGGCAAACGGCTACAGCCGTTTTGCAGGAATGTTTCAACAACACGGAAGTGATTTTTTGGATGTATTTGAAAACGGAAAACAAAGAGTAGGTGTTACAAGTTCGGGCGATACTTACGACTTAGTTCACAATAGATTGACAGACTTAGTAAATGCAAAATGTGATATTTGTGTTTGTGCTTGCAGAACATCAGGAGGAACACATACGGCAATCTATAATTTTACTGGCTACACCTCACACTTTGAACAAAAGACATATGCAGCAACACCTGCACAAGAACTTATTGTAAATACGGCAGATGCCAATAAATTATTTTCGTTGATTTAATGCAAAAGCTAAAATCCATATTAACCAAACACAGCAATTGGGCACCATACAATGAATATATTGTAAGGATAGAAGGCTATGCAACTACGGATTTCACTTTGTGCATTGAAAATTCTAAAGCATTATTAGAAGGTATTTCAAAAGAGGTTTGTGTAAAAAAAGGAATTGAATTAGAAAAGAATCCTAAAATGAGTGGTTTACTCAAAACCGCATTCAAATCATTAGGCTATCCTTCTACTTCAACTATTTTACAAATTGGAACTGCAATAGCCAATGTAGGGCAACAGATGGGAAATTTCAGAAATGAAATTGGAACAACGGCACACGGTAAAACTGTTGAAGAATTGCAAAAAAGACAAAATTCAATTCACGATTTAACAGGCAATTTTTTAATTGAAGCTACTTCAATAGTATGTAGTTTTTTAATAGAAGCATTTGAAACAGACCAACCAATTAAAGCCATTGAAGAAGAAATAAGTTACAATGATAATGATGGGTTTAATGATTTTTGGGATGAGCAATACGGGGAGTTTGAAATGGGCGATTATTCATTCTTTTCAAGCGAAATTTTATTTAGTAATGACCCAAAAGCCTATGAAAACGAATTGAATGCTTTTAAAATGATTCCTAAAGATGAAGGCAATAACGGAGAACAAAAAGAAATTTAAATAATAATAATATGATACCC
The DNA here is from genome assembly GCA_038319215.1 of Bacteroidales bacterium. Classification (GTDB taxonomy): domain Bacteria; phylum Bacteroidota; class Bacteroidia; order Bacteroidales; family ML635J-15; genus Bact-19. The sequence continues at coordinate 2,160 of JBBQCZ010000248.1, forward strand.
GAAAGTTTTACTAACCATATAGCATTTGAAAAATTAGAGCAACTTAAACAAATACTTGTTTCTGAAAATGCTAAAGAAAAATTCGGCATTGATAATTACGCTTTTTTTGAAGCTACCTATTTATACACTAAAGATAGACTAAACCTAACAATTCCATTGTTGGTTCAAGAACCTGAAATGGCAAACCTTGCTGCCGAAATTGAAGCAGGCAATGTTCAAATAAATACTTTCATAGGAAACAACAATATCGGGCATCTTACAAATGCAACAAATAATTTTTACACAGCACTCAACAGAATTAAAAATTTCCCTTTCCCGTTATCAAAAGACGACTTTGATTTTTCTAAGTCAATTGCTAATTTTCAGAAAACTGTTAAAAGTAGTTATGATAATCTGGAAGTTTCAAAAACAAAGCTTCAAGATGATTTAAAGTTAGCACACGATGATTTAGCCTTAAAGCAAACTCAAATTGCCGCTTTAGAAAAAATTTTAGCAGACAAGCAAACTGAAATTCAAAATGTTCTTATAAGTTATAACACAGATTTTGAAACATTAAAAACCAATGCTAATTCAACAATCGAAACCGAACGCAAGAAATTTAATGATAACGTAGACGCAGACAGAAAATTTTTTAAAGAACAGAATGATTTAGATAAGGAGGCCTATAAAAAAGGCTTTGAAACACAAAAAGCAGATTTGGAAAAACAGTCGGCTGATGTAATAAAGAATTTACAAACCAAACTTGCAGAAGCTAAAGACATTGTAAATATAGTTGGCAATGTTGGCGTAACTGGGAACTACCAAAAAATTGCAAATCAACATAAAGATTCTGCAAACTTTTTTAGATGGGTTGCATTGGGTTTTATGATAGTAATGTCAGGTTTACTTATTTTTTCAATCATTGAACTAAGTAGCACCGATTTTAATCTTTACAAATCTTTGGTTCGTATTTTGGCTGCCGCAGTCCTTACTTATCCAGCAGTTTATGCATCTAGAGAATCAACAAGGCATAGGAATTTAGAAACACAAAATAGAAATCTTGAATTAGAACTTGCTTCTATTGGACCTTTCATTGAACTATTGCCCGAAGCTAAAAAGGAAACAATTAAAGAAGAGTTGGTGAAAAAATATTTTGGTCAACACACATCAATTTCATCTGATAAAAAAGATGATGATGATGTTTCAGTCAATGGACTTGAAAAGATTTTGAAGACAATTTTGCCATACATTAAAAAATAAAGCGGATTTTGAAACCAATCACAGAAGATAAAATAGAAACCTTTGCTATTGAAGTTCTCCAAACTATTGGTTGGGAATATATTCACGGCTTGTCTATTGCACCGGGAGCAGAACAAGCAGAAAGAGAAGGTTTTGAGCAAATTGTTTTGATTGACCGTTTACGCAAATCCGTTGCGGTTTTAAATCCGAACATTCCACACGATGCACAGGAACAGGCTATTCAAAAAGTATTGCGGATTTATTCGCCTGAATTATTGCACAACAACGAAAGCTTTCATCAGCTATTGGTAGAGAAAGTAAAAATACCTTATCAGCAAGATGGCTTTGAACGCAGTTATGAAGTGGCATTGGTAGATTTTGAAAATCCATTTAACAATACATTTTTAGTTGTCAATCAATATATTATTGTTGAGAAAAATCAGAACAAACGTCCAGATGTTTTGCTGTTTATAAACGGTTTGCCTTTGGTAGTTATTGAATTAAAAAATGCGGCAGACGAAAACGCAACAATGCGAAAAGCATTTGACCAATTGCAAACCTACAAAGCAACTATTCCAAGCTTATTTACTTACAATGCCATTTGCGTAATATCAGACGGAATGGAATGTAAAGCAGGAAGTGTTTCAGCTGGTTACAGCCGTTTTATGACTTGGAAAACAGCAGACGGAAAAAAAGAAGCATCACGATTTATTCCACAGTTAGAAATTCTACTTAAAGGAATGTTGAACCCTTCTACCCTTTTAGATTTGGTTCGCAATTTCATTGTATTTGAAAAGACTAAAAAAGAAGATGCAAAAACAGGTATTACACAAATAGAAACCGTTAAAAAATTAGCGGCATACCATCAATATTACGCAGTAAATAAAGCGGTTCAATCTTCCATTATTGCATCAGGTGTAAACGGAGATAAGAGAGGCGGTGTTGTTTGGC
>JBBQCZ010000249.1:0-4218 GCA_038319215.1 Bacteroidales bacterium
GGCACACACCAGTTGCTAACACGCGGTATAAAATATTGGGGTTTTAGTGGTTATTCGAGCATTCTACCACGCATCAAGTTCGGTGCATCTGGACAGGAAAGTAGCCCGCAAACCCCAACGATTTCATACCGCCAACCGTTACAGGCAATTAAAAATGAAAGGAGTTAACGGTATAAGTTTGGCTGACCACCAATTCGTAGAAGTGAAAAGCGAATTAAAAAAAATGAGTAACAAAATTTAAAAAATATTGAAATGAAAATTATCATAATGTTTTTAACGTTGACTCTTTCAATTCTATCTTTATATTCTCAAGACTACTGTGAAGGATATGGTAATTCATGGAGAGGTAAAGAGAAGAACTTTGGTAATGTACCTACCTACAATATTCCAATAACAACGGGGTGGGTTGCATTTTCCCCTTTTACAGATGAGTTTAATACTTTCGACAAGTCAAAATGGACAAAGATAAATGGGTCTTGTCATACCATGTCAACAAATTCCTATTTTTCAAACAGTACAGATAACGTTTACGTAAGTGCTGGTAAATTATTTTTGAAGGCAAAGTTAATGCCTACTCCTTTTTGGTGTGAGCATTGGGATACTGCAAAGTATTATAATTACAGTAGTGGGTATATTAGCTCAAATAATGCAATCAGATATGGTTACATTGAAATTAAATGCAAATTACCGTCAAACATTGCTTTAGCTCCTTGTTTTTGGATGTTTGGACAAACTGGTCAATATGTATATCCCTTTACGGGATATGAGTATGATGAAATTGATGTATTTGAACCACATATGCCTGAAAGTGGCCATGATCTGTCGAAAACTGTAATGCAAAATTTCTACCACAATCTCCACGATCCATTAACAACACAATCAAGTTTAAGACAGAATATATTTTTTACAAATACATTTTTAAATCAGGATATAATTTTTGCAGTTGAATGGCTGCCAGAGGAGATTCATTTTTTTGTCAATGGGCATCTTACTAAATCTGTAAAGTTTGCCGATAATATTTCTGGCAGTATTGATACAGACAGTGATTTCACTTGTACAAATTTTCTTGATGCTAGAGGTCAAAAATTCCAAATAAGCCTTTCTGTTAACAATCTAATTTCGACCTACACAGATGTGAGTCAAGGATTTGAGATAGAATATGTTCGTTCTTATAAATTAGTAGAAGGTTTTAATTATGAATATTGGCCATCGAGCTTTAGTATGACCGATCCAGATATGTTCAAAGTTCATAAAAACATACGATTGGGTGGTACTGGCAAAACAGCAACTATTCCGCAAGATCAAAATATTACAATATGGGCTAGTGATGGTATTATTCTCGATAAAGGATTTACGGTTTCTGGAAACACCACCTTCACTGCAAGGAATATCGCAACAACAAATTTGTTTATTTATTAATTTAATTTTTTAAAACATGAAAAAATATATTTATTTAATCAGCATTGCTATTTTTGTCTTGTTCTCAAATGCAACACAAGCACAAATTAAAATTCATGATGACAATCATGTAAGTTTAACAAGTTTAACGAAAGGTGGTGGAGTGCAGATTTATCCAAATGGATATACTGCATTTCAACCGGCAGTTTATACTTCATATGGATGGATGAATCTTGTTTACGCTCCTTTGTCAACATCAAAATGTTGGATTGTGAGAGACAACGCAGGAAATCACACATTTCATGTAAGAGGAAATGGAGATGTTGTTTGTAACGTTTTATATGAGCTGTCTGATGAGTCAGTAAAAACAAATGTGTCAAATATAACCAGTGCATCGGAAAAAATCATGAACCTACAAGGAGTATATTTTGATTTTATAAATGAAACGAAACAAGATACTTTAATATTCAGTGATAAATATGGTAACACATATACATATATTACGAACACAGACAATTCAGAAGATTTACTAAACAATGAGAATATTGATTCAGATGCTGTTAATGCTGTAATTTCAGAGAGAAATAGACATCACATGGGTCTAATAGCTCAAGAGGTTGAACAAGTTGTTCCTGAAGTGGTGAGAACACAAACTGACGGCAAAAAGGCAGTCGCTTATAGTAGTCTAGTACCCTTGCTTATAGAAGCGTTTAAAGAACAGCAACTTAGAATAAATGAGCTTGAACAATATATTCAAAATTGTTGCGAATTCAACGATAATATCAAAAGTAAAAGTACGGAAATGCAAAATTCTGAGTCAACGAACAACTCTTCCGTTTTATTCCAAAACACACCAAATCCATTTAATCAATCGACAATTATTAGTTATGAAATAGTCGAAAAAAGCATTAGCGAAGCACAAATATTCGTTTTTGATTTGAATGGGAAACTGTTAAAAACATATCCATTAACTACTTCAAAGGGCAATATCCAGATAAATGCAAATGAGTTAGAACCAGGCATGTATTTATATTCCCTGGTTGTTAATAAGAAGGAAATTGATACGAAAAGAATGATTCTAACACAATAATTCATTAACTTTGTCAGTAAAGCTAAACAGCTTTACTGACTTTAAAACTTAATATTATGAAACCGATATTTTTATTTATTAGTTTATTAGCATATTGCATTACTTTTTCGCAAGATGTTGTAATTTTTGTTCAAGCTAAACATGAAACAATTCCTATTGAGTTAGACACAATTCTTGTTGAGAATTTATCTAATGGTACTTTTGCAAAACTCTATGATTTACCAAATGGGGTAACAAATTATGAGATTAATCTTAGTCAAGGTGCTCAAGTAAATGAAATTGGTCAAATAAATCAGACCTTAAGTAATTTTACATTATTATCAAATAAACCTGGAGTTTGTTCTTTTCAAATTATATCTAAACCGTATAGTAATGTAACTTTTGACTTGTATAACATTCATGGGCAAAAACTTTATCATGTAATAAAGAATCTTTCGGCAGAAATAAGCACATTTGAATTTTGCAACTCGCATTCAAATATAGGTGTTCTCGAAATTACTACTGTTGATAATTGCTATTCAATTAAAGTTTTTGGAAATGCAAACTATCAGACTATTTTATACAATACACATTGCAATGTTTTAAGCACGCCACCAACCATAAAAGAGTTTAAAACCAATTTTGAATTTAACGAAGGTGATACCCTGTGCATAACTGCATTAAAACAGGCATATCATTCAAACTCAATCTTTGCTCTACCAATGAATAATGAGAACTATATTATTTACATAAGTCAACCTTGTGCTGGCATTGCGACTGTTACAGATTATAATGGAAATGTATACAATACTCTCAAAATCGGAAATCAATGTTGGTTGAAAGAAAATTTTAAGGCAACTCATTATTCAGATGGAACGGCACTAGTTGATGGCTCTCTTACGGGCATTGGAGGTGATGACATTTATTTAAAAACTTTCTATAATTTTGAAGACAACGATTCTTTAAGTGAATTGACAGGAAAATTATACACATGGGCAGCAACAATTAATGGTTATGTGTCAAATAATGATGTATTACAAACTGGGCATAGGCAGGGAATTTGTCCTATTGGTTGGCATATTCCGAGTGATGAGGAATGGGGGGAGTTAGAATTGTATGTTGACAACACTTTACAAAATCCTTATATTTTTGGACTAAGAGGCTCAATTGGTGGGACTATCCTTAAATCAAATTTACTATGGAATACAGCTTCTGGTAATAATAAGTACGGGTTTACTATTTTGCCAGGCGGCCGAAAGGAGAACAATATCTTAAATAATGCGTTTGAATATGTTGGGTACAATATTAGTGCTGGCTTTTGGGCTTCTACATATTATCAAGGGAATGGTATTTTTAGATATATTTTCGATACATCTACACAAGTTGGACGGGGTAATTCGAATCCAGCACATGGCTATAGCGTAAGATGTATGAAAGATTAACAGCCTGTAACAGCACCTATGTGTAATGTGGAAATTCACCTGTAAACGTTCGAGTGGAACGCATCCGAACGCCGCCAAATTTTTCGATTTGGCTTTTACGACAAAAATTAAAAACAAAACCAAAAAATTTGGCTTCGTGGGAACTTTGAAAAGATAATTACTATTCCTATTCCACACTCCACATAGCCGCAACCGTTAGGCACAATTAGAACGGCCACACCAATAAAAATCACAGAACTAAAAATGAAAATAACTATTATAATTATCTTTTCTGTTTTTTGCTTCTTTGAATCAAATTGCCAGGTTGAT
>JBBQCZ010000250.1:0-4218 GCA_038319215.1 Bacteroidales bacterium
TAAAATATGAATTGAATCAAATGATTAGTTTAAAAATTTAATTTCATGAAAACTATTTTATCAAAAATTTCACTTTATAAGAATTCAATGAAGAGAAAATGGAATTTACAAAATACGGCATTATATTGTTTTCATTACTTAGCTCCGCTGAACTACGTTTCGATGATGATATTTTTATTTTTAAATTCACAAATTAATAAGGTTGAAAATAAGCATGGATGCTCTGTTGCTACTAAGGTTTTGTTTAGGATAAGGGTTTGCATTATTGCTCCCTCGCCTTTTCGCCCTTTCACAGATCACTGTTTTTTACTTTCCAATAACCGCCTTTGTCTGGGCCAATTCTTTTAATTTGCCCCTTATTTTTAAGTTTTTCGATATCTCTATAAATTGTCATCCTTGCAACATGTAATTGTTCACTTAAATCGTCAAATGAAACAGTTGGATTACTTTTAATAATAGTAAGAATGGTTTCTAATCTATTTCCAGTATCATATTTAGTTTCAGAATCGGTGTCATTATCAGTAACATTATCAGTAACATTATCAGTAACATTATCAGTAACATTATCAGTGTCATGATCGCTGTCATCGGTAACATGATCAGTATCACTTAATTTTTCTTTTAATAAATCGGGGACCTTATCACCGACCTTATCACCGACCTTATCGGGGACCTTAACTCCGGGCTTAACACTTGCATTATCACTGCCATTGCTTGGTAATGGTACTTTCACAATAAAGATGTCTTCTTCCAGGAATAGTACTTTTTCGTTTCCTGAATATGCTTTTGAATATTTAAAAACATTAGTGAGTCCTGTACCAAGTTCCTCCGAACGGCCTATTTGTGTAAACAACTGTGCTAAATGAGGGTTTTTAGGGAAGGGTTGAAAAGTGTTCGGAAATAATTGTCCGTATAAATGGGGTTTGTTTGCATTTTTTGTTTCCACCTTGTCCTTGTAAATGATAAAAGTAGCCGGAAAGGCATTGGTATATTCGCGATGGATAAGCATATTGGCAATAATCTCCCTGTAAATTTTTTCTCTTAACGAAATGCGTTGATCTCCTTCCATATAAAACTTGTCGGGGAGATGCTTTGCCACAAAATCCATAAGTTTGTCATAAGCATCTATAAGGTTGCAACGGATATTTTCTCTATCATCGTAACGTAAAAGATCCTCTCTGCGTAAAAGGGCATCTATTTTATAATGTGGTAATGCACTTTGAATAACTTCATCTTTCCCAAACAACAGCAATGCTGCCAATGTAAAGCCCTCTTTGCCGGTGATCAAATCCTTAGTATACAAACCTGATATTCTAAAGAAATCGTAATCAGACAATTCAATCCATGGGTGATCAGGACGATTGATGCTGATTTTTTTTCTCACCCTGTCCAATAAACCGGGAACAAAATCATTTTCTGTCAGAAATGGATAAATGATATTTTCTGTATAAAGCGCATTTTTACGAATATAAAGGGCTTTAATTTGCTCATCTGATTTTAGTTCAAAATCACCATCGGCACTTCTATCGAAAACCTTATTATTGCAGCGGTGTACTTGTGACGAAACGGGTACGAAAATATAAATAAGTATTTTACCCTGATATTCAATCATTTTTGATTCTAATAGAAATGAAGGGAAAAGTTTTTGAGGATTATTGCTCAGATTAGCAATATTTTTATGCATTGCCACAGCAGCAGCAGCATTGATACCCTCAATAGTTTTGTCATCACCAACACCTAATAATAATACACCTCCATTACGATTGAGAAAAGCACCTATCGTTTCGAAGAGTGTTTCAGGAAGCTTGTTTTTTGCTTTCTTAAACTCAATCGAAATGCCTTCGCCTTGTTCTAAAAGTGATTGAATATTTATGTTCATATTATTGTAGGGTATCGAAGGGAAAAAGTGACTTCTTCAATCTTCTTACTTTGCCTTAGGTAACTTATATGAAACCTTTAACTTCTGGTGGTGGTCAAAATTTTTGACCAGTTCATTTTCAATCCACCCCTCCCTTAGCTCCCCTAAAATGGGAGGTGATTGAGTTGTGGAAGATGGATAGGTTTATGTTTTGTGGCAAAGGTTTAAAATCGGTAGTTGGATGTTGTACTTTTGCAAGGTGTTGGTTTGCTTTTAAGATTTCACTAGCCATTTTCCGTCTTTCCTCCCACCAACACGTTCAATAAAGTTCATATCCCTTAATATCCTGATATTTCTTTCGATGGTTCTCTTGGTTACTGAAAGTTTATTACTTATTTCAATAGCAGTAATAGTAGGATTTGTTTTTAGTGAGTCTATAATTTCTATTTGTAAAAGATTTAATTCTTTACCGACATCTTTACCGACATCTTTACCGACATCTTTACCGACATCCTTAAATAATTCTAGTTTAAAAATCCCATTTTCTTGTTGATAAACAGGGATAGGCATACTATTTAAAATACATTGTTTGATAATTTTCAAAGTGCCACTTCCCCAAATTTCTACATATCCTGATTTATAAAAAATATCAGCAATTAAAGGATTTTTAGGGATTGAAACATGCTCTTTATATAAATCTTCTATTCCAATTTCAGAAGGAAGTTTTCCTTCATTCAGTAAAACAAGTGAAGTTGGATATAACCGAATTTGTCCATTAGAAGTTGTATTATAATCACGGTGTATCAACATATTAAATATCGCTTCTCTTAATGCTTCTAATGGATATTCGAGGATTTCTATCCTGTTAAGTCCCTCAAAATGGAAAGTGGAAATTAAATATTTCGTTCTTAGTACATCAAGTATTTGTTCAGCTTGTTCGAGCAGATTTCCACTGATAATATCGCTGCTGATAATATCTGATTCATTTATAAACTTACCGATTTTAACTACAGATTGTGGGTAAAATTTTTGAGGATTTTTTCCAAAAGTCAGAATAGCTGCTCTGTAATAAGTATTTTGAGTTTTTAAATTAAGTTTTTGAAAAAACAAATCAAGATTGTCATCAAATCTTAAACTTGGGATTCTATCTTTTGCTAAAGATTTGAATTTTTGAATGGTATCAATATCAAAATCTTCATCTTTTATCCTTTCATCGGGTATCATATCCCAACTTAAACCATTTTTTCTGATAAGAAAATCTGCTAATCCTTTTCCTTGTAAAAGTATACTTACAGAACCTGAACGAACATATTATCTTCCATGGTATGAAATAGGAAACGATGAAGGATTAATTTTAATACTCAGAATATCGAATGTTTCATGATCTTTATCTGATTCAACATTTGCAATAATCCCAAGTTGACTTAGAATCTTATTAGGCAAATCTTCCAAAAGTTTTTTAATGTTCTTAAGCCCGTAATATGATCCATCATCATTTAATCCAACTTTAAGCACTCCTCCTGATGTATTTGCAAAAGCACATAAAATTCTTAAAAAATCATCTTTCCATTCTCGTTTAAATTCAAGATTCTGATTTTCTATCATTTCTTCAATATGAGTTTTTATTGTTTCAGATCCATTTGCTACAAAGTCATCGTCTAATATCTCTGCGATAATTTTGCCATTTTCCCCAAGCTATTAATGTTTTTGTTTTTCTTCTTTGGCATTAGATACTTCTTTGATGGTTTGAGATAAGCTTTTTATTTTTGCAAAAGTTTCATCCGTTATTTATAATAATTCATAGGTCGGATGGAATTCGCATTTAGATTAGTGAGCAGAAATTTAATTTTTACTAATGCTCATTTCAATAATCGCAATGGTTGTTTGTGTTGCCTGTGGGCTTTTTAAAATGGTAGCCAGCATATAGAGACCCTTTTCGGTAATAGCCTTAGGAAACTGAGCTGAAAACTTTAACTTCTGTAGGTGGTCAAAATTTTTGACCAGTTCATTTTTCTATCCACCCCTCCCTTAGCTCCTCTAAAATGGGAGGTGATTGAGTTGTGGAAGATGGATAGATTCATGTTTTGTGGATAGGGTTTAAGTAATGTGAAAGATAAAATGTCGTATTTTAATGATTCGCTTTTTTATTTATTTTTTACTTTTTCCTTGATGAAAAAGTAACAAAAAATCAAGACTGCCTATAATCCCGAAGTTTCGGGACTACGCATTAAAAATCCCTGCGCAATACAAGTTATAGCGAAATAAGCATTCTATCATTGTTGCTAGCTATAAACTTCGCTATACTGTATTGCTTACTAGTGCCACCGCTATTTTAAATGCTTGTTTTGTAACGTAAATTC
>JBBQCZ010000251.1:0-4217 GCA_038319215.1 Bacteroidales bacterium
GATTATTTGCTGATAGGCTCAATTGCTTCTGGAGTCTTTTTAAGTAATGATTACGGAAATACATGGATAAATATTGGAAATAAAATCGAAGGACTAACTGTGAATTCATTTGAAATTTCAAACGGATATATTTTTGTAGGAACCAGCCAAGGCGTTTGGAAACGTCCTCTTTCTGAAATATTCTACAATATCAATGAGACGGTTTCAAAAATGGATTTTAACTTATACCCTAATCCGACCGAATCTATTTCATATTTATATTTTCCAGGAACAGAAGGACAAACAAAAAACGTCACATTATTTAACCTTAGCGGTCAAGTTATTCAAAAATGTTCATTTAAAACTGAGAGTAGTACAATCGATTTATCTGAGTTTAAAACAGGGATTTATTTTGTTAGAATTTCTTCCGACACTAAGCAATATGAGTTGAAATTAATTAAACTATAAAAAACAAATCAGTTGAAAATGTACTCAATAAAACTAAAAGCTAAAACGAGTTTTAGATTTCGAATCAATTTATTACGAAACTCTGAACATTACATTAGTTACACTTGTTTACACAACATATCTAACAAGAATTAAAATGGAACAAAAATTAGCTTTAATAGCTGGTGCAACAGGACTTGTGGGGAGCGAATTATTAAAAATTCTACTCAAATCAGAAGATTATTCAATTTTACACTCTCTGGTTAGAAAGCCAAGTGGTATTCAAAACCTAAAACTTAAAGAATTTGTGGTAGATTTTGACAAGTTGGATGAATACACAGATGCATTTAAGGCGAATGATGTTTTTTGCTGCCTTGGAACAACAATTAAAAAAGCTGGTTCTCAAGAAGCATTTAAAAAGGTTGATGTGGATTATGTGGTAAACATTGCAAACCTGGCAAATAAATCTGGCGCAGAAAAGTTTGCAGTAATAAGTTCTATGGGAGCAGACGCGAAATCTAAAATATTTTACAATCGCATGAAAGGACTTATGGAGAAAGGTGTAAGCGAATCAGGCATTAAATCGGTTGTAATTGTGAGACCATCTTTATTACTGGGCAATAGAAAAGAAGCGAGATTTGGAGAAAAAGCTGCTTCGGTTTTATCAAAGCCATTTATGTTTTTATTCTCAGGTCCTTTCCGAAAATATCGTCCGATAAAAGCTGAGACAGTAGCAGCGGCAATGCTAAACTTTTGCAGCAAACAAAATACAGGAGTGAATATTTTCAGTAACGACAAGCTGGGCATGATCAAATAGTATAGGGTCGGTTATGTGCAAAAGTTGTTATGTTTTTAAGCTGCGCTTCAGGTTAAAGTAAATCAGGCCTTCAGCCTGAAAAGCAGCCAAAACTTCTTAGTTTACTACCTATCTAAAAAATCAGCTAAAACTTTGCAGTTTTCAAATCAGGCTGTAAGTCTGATTTATTTCAAAACATTTGCAATCTACAATTTCAGGCACTAATATTTTCCCATCTAATAAAATTTAGTCTCAGCATTTTCACTTCTAAGCTTATTATTTGTATTTTTATAAAAAAAATACAAATGAAAGCAATACTATGTTCATTATTAATCTTATTGTCAGTTTTGATGCTTGCACAAAGTGACGGAACAATTGATCTTAATTTTGGAGGAACAGGAAAAATTATCGCTAGCGTTGGCACACACAATTCTTGGGCAAGTTCAATGCAAATACAAGATGATGGAAAAATAGTTCTTGCTGGAAATTCTATTCCTGAAACTAAAGTTGCTTTTACATTGCTTAGATTTAACGAGGATGGAACCCTCGACAATAACTTTGGCACAAATGGAATAGTATATACAGAAATTGGGATGTCAAGTTTTATTTCTTCGATTATTATTCAACCCGACGGCAAAATTATTGCATCAGGAAGCGCCAACACTGGAGAAAATATTTTTGATTGGGCAACAGTTAGATACAATGAAGACGGAAGTCTTGATGATTCTTTTGGTAACAATGGCATTGTGCTGACAAACATTGAAAACTCGTCTAGTAACAGTGGCATAGCTTTACAGAGTAGCGGGAAGATTGTAGTAAATGGGTATTCTTCAAACGGCATAAGTACTGGAATCTCAAGCCTGCGTTATAATTCTGATGGAAGTTTAGATTTAACTTATGGAGTAGACGGATTTTCATTATTTAAAATTATTGACAGCCCAGACATCGAATCATGGGCAATAGACATGGATGTTTCAGATAATTTATATACTGCTGGAATGACTTATGATTTGGATCTTTCAAGAAACAAGATTATCATCGCAAAATTTCTACCAGATGGGGCAATTGATAACGATTTTGGAATATCAGGAATAGTAAAAACTTCACTTGGTAACAGCGACGATTTTGCAAATGCTATTGTCTGTCACCCAGATCAAACAATCATTATTGCAGGAACGACAACCAACGGTGCTTTTCTTGCTAAATATGATGAATTCGGGAATTTAGATCCAGAGTTTGGTACAGATGGTATTTTAATGACTGATTTTGGCACCGATGAAAATGAAAATTACGGATTAACAATTCAAGATGATGGGAAAATAATTCTAACAGGTGTTAGTGGAACAAATGCGTCAAATACTAATGGTAATTTTGGACTCGCTAGATTTAATAATGATGGCAGTATCGATGAAACCTTCGGAACAAATGGCAAGCTTATAACTGATGTAAGTGAAGGACACAACGACGTTGCTTTTACTGTTAAACTACAAAATGATGGAAAGATCGTTGCTGCTGGCATATCAAATAATGGCTCCTATTATAACATGTCGATTGCTAGATATTATTCCGGTTTTTCAAAAGTAAATGAGAATAAATCAAATGAGTTTTTTAATATCTCACCAAATCCAACTGAAGACATACTTTATATTAATTTTAATTCAGATAAATATATGCTCGATGAAAGTGCTGTAATCGAAATTACGAATTCAGCAGGCCGAATCGTTAAATCACAACATATTTCAGAAGTTCTGTCTGGTATAGATTTGACGGATTTCCCTTCTGGATTATATATTTTAAGAACCGTTTTAGACTATTCTATAATCCAAAGAAAATTTGTTGTAATCAAGCACTGATTTCTATTTCAACGCATCATATAATCAGGCCTTCAGCCTGAAAAAAAGCCAAAACTTCTTAGTTTACTAACCTACCTAAAAAATCAGCTAAAACATTGCAGTTTCAAAATCAGACTTTGAGCCATTTTCTCTACCTCAACGCATCGTATAAAACTTCCAGCGGATGAAGGGCTTTCACACCAGTTCCGTCCTCAATCTGACAACGGCAACTGGTTCCTACGGCAACAATAATTGTATCTTTGTCCGACTTTCTAATTTCTGGAAACAATACCATCTCTCCTATTTTCATCGAAAGTTCGTAATGCTCTTTCTCGTACCCAAACGAGCCAGCCATTCCACAACAGCCACTTGGGATTTCGGCAACTGTGTAATTTTTGGGAAATTGAAGAATTGATTTTGTAAATTTTGTCGTTATTAATGCTTTTTGTTGACAATGTCCGTGGAATTTTATCGAAGCAGCTTTATCTGTAAACATTTCTTTAGTAATATTCCCAGCCTCAATTTCGGCAGCAATAAATTCGTCAAATAAAAAACAGTGTTTCGATAATTCTTTTGACGCAGTTTTATTTTCAGGCGTTGCCAAATCTGGATATTCGTCTCTAAAACTCAATATCGCAGATGGCTCAATCCCAATTAATGGTGTTTCGGCACTTATAACATCTTTTAACAGCAGAATATTTTTATTCGCAATTTTTTGAGCCGTTTTAAGCAAGCCTTTACTCAACCATGTTCTTCCGCTTTCGACAGTTTTGGCGAGTTTAACCTCATATCCCAATTTTACAAAAAACAACAATGCACTTACACCAATATCGCTCTCCAGATAATTAGTAAACTCGTCATTAAAAAGATAAATCGTTTTAACAGGTTTAGCATTCTCTGGCGATGTGTTTAGTTTTTTAAAAGCAGAATTAAAGTTCGTTTTGCTCATCAACGGAAATTTCCTTTGCGGATGGAATTTGATAATCTTTTTTATTATACCCGACGAAAATTTATTCGTCAGCACCAAATTTACCAAGCCCGGCATAAACGAGCTTAACTTGTGAACTACAGGTAAATATCCTACTGCGCGAGAGCGCAAAGGAATTCCATTCGATTCGTAATAATGCTGTAAAAACTCCATTTTCAATTTGGCGACATCTACC
>JBBQCZ010000252.1:0-4202 GCA_038319215.1 Bacteroidales bacterium
AATAGCGATGTAACTATCACTGCATCAACAAATTATGAAATATCATTAACTACAGGAACAGGTTTCCAATCTACTCCTATTACTCTTTCTGCATTCGATGGCACAAGCACCCCAGTTTATGTAAGATTAATTACAGGTTTAGCTGTTGCTGATTACAACTCAGAACTTATTACAATATCGGGTGGCGGAGACGCAAGCGATGTAACAGTATCATGCAGTGGTAGCGTAAGCGCTATTCCTACTCCAACACTTGTTGCAAATCCTACAACATTAAGTGGTTTTACTTATGCTGAAGTTGCAGGACCATCAGCAGAGAAATCTTTTACAGTTAGTGGCTCAACTCTTAATGCTTCAGATGTTAGCATTACACCTGCTACAAACTACGAAATTTCACTTACTACTGGATCAGGTTTCCAATCTACACCTATTGTTTTTTCTGCTTTTGACGGCACAGCTACAATCATTTATGTTCGTCTCGCAGCTGGTTTAGCAATTGGAACTTATGATTCTCAATTTATTACAATAAGTGGTGGCGGTGCTACAGATGTTGATGTAACATGTAATGGAAGCGTTACAGATCCTTCAACAACTCCTTGTCTTGCCGAAGATTTTAGCGGATTTATAGATGGTACTCATGCTGCTCCAAATGGAATTGAAGTTTCTGCAACATTAGATAATTACACAGCAACAACTGGTTGGACAGGCTCCAGAGTTTACCAAGCTGGTGGCGAAATAAAGCTTGGCGTTTCAGGTTCAAATGGATATATTATTACTCCAACTATTGATTTATCTGCTGGAGGAACACTAAGTTTTGATTACGCATTCTGGTCAGCTGCTGATGCTGCTAAAGTTCAGGTTTTTCATGCTAGCAATGGTGTTGATTTTGTTCAAGTTGGTAGCGATTTAATACAAACTGCTGATTTCCAAACTTATTCAGTTGCGATTACTGGTGGTACTGCAGATTCAAAAATCAAAATTGGTACAGATGTTAAAAGAACTTTTCTTGATAATATCTCTATATTCTGTGGAGAATCTACTTTACCTAATTTAGTAGCTGATCCAAGTTCATTAAGTGGTTTTACTTATACTGAAGGAAACGGACCATCAGATGAACAATCTTTTATTTTAAGCGGCGCAAACCTTGATGCTAATGATGTTACTATCACTGCATCAACAAATTATGAAATATCATTAACTACAGGAACAGGTTTCCAATCTACTCCTATTACTCTTACAGCATTTAATGGTACAGACACTCAAGTTTTTGTAAGATTAGTTGCAGGTTTGGCAGTTGCTGATTACAACTCAGAACTTATTACAATATCAGGTGGCGGAGCAAGCAATGTTACTGTTAATTGCAGTGGTAGTGTTACTGCAATTCCTGTTTCGTTATTAGTTGCAAATCCTGCAAACTTAAACGGATTCTCTTATGTTGAAGGATCAGGTCCTTCCGCAGAACAATCATTCACAGTTAGTGGAACACTACTTAATGGTACTGATGTTAGCATTACTCCAGCAGCAGATTTTGAAATTTCTTTAGCAAGTGGAACAGGTTTCCAATCTACAGCTATTGTACTTTCTGCATTCGACGGAACAGCTACAAGCATTTATGTTCGTCTAAAATCTGGTTTAGCATTTGGCGCTTATGATTCAGAGTATATTACAATAAGTGGTGGCGGTGCTACAGATGTTGACGTAACATGTAATGGATTTGTTTCTGACGCTTCTGCAACTTCATGTCTTTCCGAAGATTTTAGTGGTTTTATTACTGGAACTCATGCAACACCAAGTACAACAGATGGTTCTACATCTTTAGACGACTATACTCAAAGCTCTGGTTGGACAGGATTAAAAATATATTCTGCAGGTGGCGAAATTAAAATCGGTGCAAGTGCTGCAAATGGATATATTATCACTCCTACAATTGACCTTTCTGGTGCTGGAACATTAGAGTTTGATTATGCACAATGGGGAACAGATGCTTCTAAAGTTCAAGTTTTCCATGCTAACGATGGAGTTACTTTTGTTCAAGTTGGTAGCGATTTAACACCAGCAACTGACTTCCAAACGTATTCAATTTTAATTACTGGCGGTACAGCAATGTCAAAAATCAAAATTGGTACAGATGTAAAAAGAGCATATCTCGATAATATCGCAGTATTCTGTGGACAATCAACTGCTCCTACATTGGTAGCTGCTCCAAGTTCATTAAGTGGTTTTATTTATACAGAAGGTTCTGGACCATCAGTAGAACAGAGTTTTGTTTTAAGCGGTTCAAACCTTGACGGAACAAACGTTATCGTTACACCTCCAGCAAACTACCAAATATCAGAAATTCCTACAGGAATGTTCCAATCTACAGCAATCGTACTTTCTGCATTCAATGGAGCAGACAGAAGTATTTTTGTTCGTCTAAAAGAAGGTTTAGCATTCGGTGATTACAATGCAGAGCTTATCACAATAAGTGGTGGTGGTGCAGCAAATGTAAGCGTTACACTTAACGGAAGTGTTGATGAAAATGTTTCAATAAACACTAACACACAGGACGAAACAATAAATATTTATCCTAATCCTACAACCGATATTATTAACATCAGTATCGGAAACTGGAAATCAGAAAAAATAAACTGGGAAATCGTAAATGTTATTGGTCAAACCATTCTTAATGGTGTGATTTATTCTAACGATTCTAATAATTCTGAACAGATTAACATCTCTAATTTCAATGCCGGAATCTATTTCATAAAACTTAGCGATAATAATCAAAGCTTTGTAAGGAAAGTGGAAAAGAAATAAACAAGAAAATTAATTTAAGAAAAGAGCAGCGAATACTATTCGCTGCTCTTTTTTTTATACTTATCCCAATGCGCTTATTGTGTTTATATCTTTATTGCTTTAATATTTGCTTTTAATATATTATTTTGTATTTTTGATTGCACCATTAAACAAAAAAGCCATGAAAACACAAAACTTAAAGTTATCTTTACTTTTATTAGTATTAATGACAAGCGTAGGTCATTCATTTTCACAGACTTGCAGCGACCCAATAAAACATGCTTGGCAAAACATTCCAAAAATACAATACAGTGCTAGCTCAAATCAATATATTAGTTTGGGGACCGGAAGTTTGCAGCAATATTTCAATATGGAAAATTTTACTATAGATTTTATGGTAAAAATTGATGATGTAAATACTGATATTACTAGAATAATTTTTTCGGCAGACAATTCAACTCAGACTAATAATCCTTACTTTTATTTGGGGGTTAAAAAAGTTGGTTCCGTAAACAATCTTGTAATTACAGATAACCAGACAACAATAGCGTTGTCAGCAAACAAATGGTATCACGTAAGTATTGTATTCACAACAAATAATGCGGTTTGTTATGTAAACAATGGAACATCAACTTCTTCGGTCACTTACGCAAGAACTGCTGTAATAAGGTCTGGAATAGGAACGAGTACTCCTTTTAACATTGGTCATAGCAATTATCTCATTTCTACTTGGATAGGTTTAACAAATAACTTTAACAATCTAGGTGGACGCGTTTCTGGGTTTAGAGTTTGGAATAAAGCTTTAAGTACAACTGAGCTAAATTATGTTAGAAATCGAACATTTAAAATGGCGAATACTTTTAATTCCACCTATTTCGGACTTGATGGTAATCTTAAAGTTAATTTATTAACAGATCATGCTGCCACACATGGTTATTATGATCAGAAGAATGTATTAAATTCAATTTCTCAGTCAAATTTTAGCACATCTACTTCATATTCTGACGCAGTACCATCACTTCCTATCAACTTTCATGATTTGAGCGTTGATGCACCTAGTTTAACGACTGTTGGATTGTCTTGGTCTGCCGGAAGTGACTCCAGTACATATAAAGTTTATCGAAAACTTAAAAATGCTTCTGACAACACTTATGCTCTAATTTGCACCAGAAATACAACAAGTTTTTCAGATAATACTTTTAATTTTGGTGATGTTGATTTTACATACAAAGTAAAAGTTTGTTTCAATAATAGCACAGATCCATTATCATCAGGCTCCACAACTTATTATGGTGAAGATATTATTATTGATGGTTCATTAGCAAAATTCCCAGCTATTACAGGATTAACTGCATCAACAAATCTATGTGATGGTAGAGTTAAATTACAATGGAATAGGGCTAGTTGCTCTGCTGGAAACTCAAGTT
>JBBQCZ010000253.1:0-4149 GCA_038319215.1 Bacteroidales bacterium
TGGTTGTATTCCCCACATAAAACGCGGGATAATATTTGCTGGAGCAGCTCCCCAAGCATGGTTCCAGTCAGCATTACTTTTGTATTTCATATCCCAAGCCTCCAAGGTCATAGTCGAACCAATTTTAATCATATTGTACCAACTTCTGTCATGCGTTGCGGTCATTAATTCGTAGGCGTAATCGGCCTCACCCGATTTGTAAAGAGCCTCCATCAAATACTGTGCACCATACACACTGCATGCCATGCCCCTGGATTTTATGTGTTGTATCACCTTCTCTTTTCGAATATCAGGCACTACGTCAAAAGCCAGCAATATCATATTGGCATGCAAAGAAGCGTGATCGGAGCCAACTCCATCGACATAATAGCCATTTTTAGCATCAAATAATTGATCATTAATTGATTTTTTAATCTTTGCTGCTCTTAATTCAAAATCCAATGCTTCATTCGTTTTACGAAGAATGGTTGCAAATTTAGACATTATTATCATATTATGATAATAAAAACCGTTAACGACTGTGTTAATACGTTTAAAATCATATTGGTCTTGTTCGCCACGTTGATATTTATTTATTCCTCCAAAACTCTTTGATTCTGGAGGCCAATCCACTATATCTTTTAGTAATGTCGTAGAGTCGGGGAAACCTAATTTTAGCCTAAATTCTCCATTGTTCTTAGGAGATTTAATGCTGATAAAACCATCTTCAACTTCCAATTCCATCAGTGTTTTGATTTTTGTTCGCTCATAATACTTTTTAATTAGTTCAGTATTACCGGTATACATATAATCCTGATAAATCATCATCGGGACATGCAATTGCCATTCGGTAGGCCATGTTGATTTGTTTTTGAAAAAATACTCTATGGTTCTACGAGCAATTGCATATTCGTTATCAACTGAATAATGACTTAACTGATTCAAATACGCATCGGCTTCATAAGGAATTCGCTCCCGTTCGCCATCCACATAATAGCCTGCAAAAGTTGTTGCTTTAATAGTATATTTACACAAATCCCAAATCTTGTTTAATACGGTATCGGAGCTAATAAACGAACTTGTTTTTTCGTCAAAATAATTAAAATAAGCCATTTGATAAGTTTGTGTAGGATTATAACTATTCTCAGCACCTTCAATTTCTACGTATCGAAAAGGCAAAAGTACAGGAAATGAATCGGGCATAACAACAGCCATTTTGTTGGTATTACGTGCATCGGCAACTAATTGTACTTTGTAATTGCTAATATTGGGAGTAACCTTGAGCTTTACCTCCTGATAACGAATAGTACCTCCGGGGTTTCTATCAATTAAACCGTTCAGTAACTTTTCGCCTAATCTTATTGTAATAATATCCGATTTACTGGCTTGATAATTAATTTCCAAGGTAGCAAAAGCGGCTTTTCCAAAATCGAGGAAATAACTTCCATTTTCGATTAATCTTGAGTTTACAACCTTAATCTTTTCAATATTAAAATAGTTTTGAGAAGTGCTATTTTCCTTTAACCCACCTGTTTTAAATTTCTGAACAGCAGAGTATTCAGTAAATTTATTATTTATATCGGCAATTCTTACCTTCCAAAAATAAGTTGTATGTGGCTTCAATTTTCTTGAACCTAACTCCACATTTATACTGTTGCTACTGCTCACTTGACCACTATTCCATACATCGCCCTTGTTATTATTAGCGTTATCAAGACTCGATGACACTAAAATCTGATACTTTTTCTGAAAAACAGCTTGTTCGGGTATAAACCACGAAAACTCTGGTTTGCCATCTTCAATAACAGTGTTTGAAGGCTCACGAATAGTTTCAACAGTCAGATTATAAGGTGTTTTTTTAAAGCCTTTGTCTGAACTTCGAGCTGAAATATTCAGAACACAAACTGTTGCAAGTAAGCTAATTAATAGTTTTCTCATGTTTATCTTATGTATTTTTACATTAGTCTAAAGCAAATAGATTTTTCTATTTTGTATCAACTAAGTTTTTTGTATATTATTTACTATTTCGACTAAAAATCTGTATTATTTTAAACTACTTCTATACTTATTTCTATCGATTTTTTCCCTTTTGGGAAATAGGCAATAATAGGTACAGCCTCAACTCCCGGAACCATATTGAAAGTTCTACTTTTGGGCATGTCTTTTATTCTAAGAGTTACATTTGCTTTAATTCTGACTAAGCCATTTGGTTTTTTTATGGTTATTTCTTTTGCGTTAACCTGCTTAACTTCTTCGCCTGTTGGCGAAACAATAGGAAGCATAAAAGAGGTTTTTTCTACAATATTTTGATTAGTCGATGCCGAAATTTTGATTTTCTTTTCGGTACATTGATAACTAATTTCAAAAGCAGAAGCCGTACCTTCTACAAGTTCAAATTTTTCGTTTTTCAACTGAGTTTGAGCTACTGTTTTTATTTCACCTGCCTTGTCGCTCGATTTTATGGTTGCAGTTAAATCAAAAAGATTTGTAAACCAGGCATTATTTTTATAAGTTTCAATACGAGGAGTTAATGCAATATCTTCTCCAGGAGCAGGTTGTTGGTTATTTTCCTCTATCAATTTGTACACAGCCATACTTGCCGTTAACAACAATCCTACTTTATTATGATACAGAACTGACATAGCACCACCCGTGGCTTGACGGTATTTATCGTGGTAATAATTAGCATCGTAGGCAGTAATCGTGCCTCGCCAATCGCCACGTGCAAACAAAGTAGTATCTAATTCATCGAAATGTGTTACGCCATCGGCTACAGCACGTGGCAATGGAATTTCTGTATTAACAGGTGCTAAATGTTCCCAATTATCCAATAGGCTTGCTAAAGGTTTGGCATGAGCAAATGTATGATGTACGCAAGCTTTTAGATTGTGCGTTAAATAATGTGATCCGCCATATAGTAAGCCATTGGCAGTGCATTTTTTTAATAGTTCTGTATTTTTAATTGCAGCAGTACCAAAAGCAGGATTCCGATGTGCCATCATAGCATAAGCAGGTTGGCTGCCATCGCAAGTACGGCTGCCCCAGTAAGTCCATTTGTACATTCGTGTACCCCAACTATTGTCCCAACCGCCATCGGGCAACATAAATTCAAGATGACTATTAAGCGATTTTGTCAGCAAATGCAAAAAAGCCTCATCTTTTTCGTGTAAAGCATACATTATTAGGCTATTGAGCGTTTCTTCTACATTATAACCTAAATCTACACCATGCAAACCCTTAGGGCTGATTACGTTTGCATTTGGTTTTATTTCACCAAATAGTAGATTGTTTGGTTGTGTAAAATATCCTTTAATTTCTTTTGCAAGCTCTTTGCTACGTTCTATATATGCGGGATTATTCAACACTCTACCGAATAAATTTAAACCATAAACAGCTGTGCCACCATAATTTATATTGGTGAAAGTGAGGGTGAAATTTTTATAAATATACTCTGCTGCTTTACTTAATCTATCCATCCACTTTTGTCGACGGTCATTGTCCAATAAATCGCCATGAAAATGAAGTGCTTCTGCCACTGCTATTGCTCCGAATATTGTTGTTCCAGTCCATGATTTTGGGTCGAGAGTATTGGTCCAACTTCCATTTGGCAGACTTACATTGTCGGCCCACTCAAAAACTGCAATTCCAGCGTCGAGGTATTTTTTTTCGCCCGTAGCTTTTGCCATGTATAAGAAAGGATAAACAGCATCCATCGACCGTCCATGAACTACATCGCAAGCAGGACACTTTAGCATTCCGTGCAATTTTGTGTTCGCTGGGTCAACAACGAGTACATTTATCATTCCATCGCACCAATCTTTTAATAGATCGAAAACTAATTTTTTAAATTCCGGACTTGTATTGGCTTTTGATATAGAATTTGCTAAGGCCTTATATTTGTTTTCGGAACTCGCAAAAGATGGTATTGCCAAAGCAAAACTCGTCAACAATGTATTTTTAATAAAATCTCTGCGTTTCATTTGAAAATATTATATTGAGTTACTTCAATAGACTAGTTTTATTTTCGATGCGTATTATTTGTTGAATAAATAAGTTTAAAAAAAAACCATTAAAATTCTTCATTACAAAAATAATCTTTAAATAGCCTTTTTACTTGCTGTTTTTATTGTTTATCTTGTCCGATTTAATGAATAAATTAAGTAAAACATC
>JBBQCZ010000254.1:0-4144 GCA_038319215.1 Bacteroidales bacterium
CTCGATGTCGGCTCGTCACATCCTGGGGCTGGAGAAGGTCCCAAGGGTTCGGCTGTTCGCCGATTAAAGTGGCACGCGAGCTGGGTTCAGAACGTCGTGAGACAGTTCGGTCCCTATCTGTGGTGGGCGTTGGAAATTTGAGGAGTCCTGACCTTAGTACGAGAGGACCGGGTTGGACAGACCGCTAGTGTACCTGTTGTGACGCCAGTTGCATCGCAGGGTAGCTACGTCTGGCATGGATAAGCGCTGAAAGCATCTAAGCGCGAAGCCATCTCCAAGATTAGATTTCCTTTAAGGGTCGTCGCAGACTACGACGTTGATAGGCTACAGGTGTAAAGGCAGTAATGTCAAAGCCGAGTAGTACTAATTACCCGTAAGTTTTTGTCTTATACCAGGTTATTTTATTTTCTTCCTTACGTCAACAATATTAAAAGCTTTAGGTGACTATTGCAGTGGGGTTCCACCTCTTCCCATTCCGAACAGAGAAGTTAAACCCACTTGCGCCGATGGTACTGCATTCGCGGGAGAGTAGGTCGTCGCCGCTTTTTTAAAAAGGTCTCAACCCATCATAGTTGGGACCTTTTTTTTATTAAAAAAAAAGCAAAGTTTCGCAAAAATTAGTATTTTTGCAAAGTAAAATTCCTTCTTAGCTCAGCTGGTTAGAGCACCTGACTGTTAATCAGGGGGTCCTTGGTTCAAGTCCAAGAGAGGGAGCCAAATAAATTCAAAGCCTTGCAGAAATGTAAGGCTTTTTTGTTTGTAGTAGTAGATCCGTGAATTTGGTTTTATTGGCGTTATAATGTCATAAAATGCACCGTTACACGCAAATTACACGCACAGTTTTAATCTGATATTAGCTGCAAGTAACGGCTAACTCCAAGATTTTTACTATTTTTGCTACATTAGAACTATCTAATTATTTGGAACCTCAAATCTATAGGATGGCAATTATTCTTTTTTTAAATTTTCAGATACTTTTGATTTCAAACGTAAATTTGTTTATTAATGAAATGCGACAATAAGATGAAAAATATTATTAGTCTAATAATTTTAGCATTGGTTTTTACTTCTTGTGGAAACGAAATCGATAAATACCCGATAACGCAAAACGATTGGAACAGTCGAAAATTAGAGATTGATAGTTTAAATGGATATACTGAAGGCAAAACATATCTGCCAGTGTACTCTCATATTTATCACGTGCATGAACATAGAACCTTTGACCTTACAATTACAATTAGTATTCGAAATGTGTCAATGACGGATTCAGTATATATCTTAAAAGCCGATTATTACAATACAATTGGAGATAATATCAGGAAATATTTAAAAACACCTATTTATCTTAAACCAATGGAAACAATCGAAATAATTATCGCCGAGCAAGATATAGAAGGTGGTTCTGGAGCTAATTTCATTTTTAATTGGGCCGTTAAAAACATTAAAAATCCTCCATTATTTGAGGCTGTGATGATTTCAACAAACGGACAACAAGGATTATCTTTTTCAACAAGAGGAGTTCAAGTATACGATTAGCAGGAAAGAATGAGTGTCCGACATTCTTCAAATAATCGTAATTATTGATCCTTTGCCTTTATAAGTAGCAAAAAATATTTTGAGTGGAATAAAACATTTCTTTATATATTACTAAACAAGGATCCATATAAAGCTTTTTTTGTTGTAATATGATGGCAATAATACCGACGAGCAATATTTTTTACACCAAAAACCCTTTTGGACTATTTTGAAATAAGTAATAGCATAAGACCTCTTACCAAGGTATAAGCATTATGTACCGGGCGCCAATTGTGAAACTGTTATCGAGAAGTTGACTTTTTTAGGCATTATATAACATCTCTAATACCTACTATAATTCTTAAAAAATCAAAAATATTTGGAATAGATAAATAAAAGACTGTATCTTTACAGAGTGAATATTCACTAACTAAAAATTTTCAAACATGAAAGTAACTAAATTTCAAGATCAGCCTATTAAAGAAACCCCTCACAAGGTTGATGTAAGAGAGATGTATAATAAAGAAACAGCCCAGGCAATGCTTATTACTTTAAAACCAGGCGAAAGTTTAAAGCCACACAAAACACCCGTTGATGTTTTTTTCTTTATAGTTGAAGGACATCCAACAATTTCTATTGGCGAAGAAAGCGTTGAATGTGAAACAAAATCTATAGTCGAAAGTCCAGCTGATATTGTTCATTATATTAGTAATAAAACAGACAAATTAGCGGCGATTCTTGTTGTGAAAGCACCTCGTCCAACGACCTTAACAAAAGTGCTTTAACCTCTCATCTCTTAAATTTAAAATTATGGAGATAAATGCTCGACAGTTAGAAATTATAGATGCAGCCGGAAAAATTCTTACATCTTCGGGTGTAAGCGGGTTGACAATTAAAAATCTAGCTAAGGAAATGAAGTTTTCAGAAAGTGCCATATATAGGCATTTTACTAGTAAAGAAGAAATTATTATTGCTATGCTTGATTATTTGGCCGAAACAATAAATGGAAGCATACAAAACACAGTTCAAGCTACAGACAATCCTGAAACTAAATTTATTAAATTATTTCAAACGCAATTCGAGTTTTTTAAAAATAATCAACAGTTTGTAGTGGCTGTTTTTTCAGACGGATTATTCGAAGAGAGTAAGCGAATTAACGAAGCTATTTTAAAAATAATGAACATTAAAATGCAGCAAGTAATGCCCATTATAATGGAGGGTCAGCAAAAAGGCGTTTTTACCAATGCTATAACTACAGATGAAATGTTGCATATAGTGATGGGAGCTGTTAAATTACAAATGTTTAAGTGGAAAATTGCCGATTTTCAGTTTGATATTATAAGAGCTGGAAACAATATGGCTCAGTCATTATTAACCATCCTAAAAACAAGAACATGAGAATAAATGTTTTACGTAAAATCAGCGCTCTTGTACTTGCAGCGTTTGCGCTTATAACCCTCTTTCTGACTGTCTCCATTATTCTTAATTTGTTTGGAATAAGAGAACGTGAAGGTAATTATGTCTTGATTGTGGTTTGGGCCAATTTTATAAGTGGAATATCTTATCTAATAGCTGCGTATGGGTTTGCTCGAAACAAAAAATGGACATCCATAGTTTTAGGTGTTTCCTCCGCAATACTTATTTCTGCATTTGCTGGCTTATTTATACACATCAGCTCTGGCGGTATATACGAAACCAAAACTATTGGTGCGATGATCTTCAGAATAACGATGACAATAGGCTTTGGATTAATTGCATATTTCTCAATAACCAAATCACGACATCTCGTGAGGGCTAAGTTAAAAATCAAAAATTAGTTTTTTTTGTCAATATAAGTTAGTGAATATTCACTAACTTTAAAATTTATGGAAACAATTAAAATAAACATTTTAGAAGCCGCAGGAAATATTATTAACGAAGCAGGAATAAATGCACTGTCGCTTGATGCTTTATCCCTTAAGTTAGGAATTCCACGAAATAAATTGTTGCTCTATATCAGAAAAGACGAAGATATTGTGATATGCCTGTTATTAAGTCTTGAAAGTGAAATGCTGCAATTGATTAACAATGTGGCCGCTATGAGCAGTTCGTCAGAGAATGAATTTCAGAATTTATTTAAAAGTCTCTTTAAATTGTTCAATCAAAAGCTATATTATTTACATCTTATGTTTTCTACTGAAATTATAGAAAAGAATGCGGCCGCCAAGGAGATATTAAAGAGAATATTAAAAATTGCAAAGACCTATCTGACACAAGTTTTGGAAAAGGGAAAGAAAACCGGGGTATTCAGCAAAAAGATAACTACAAATCTTCTGGTCGAAAACATTCTGGGCAGCTTTCGTCTGCTAATGAGCGATCAGCAGTTGACTAATAAAATGATTCGAGACTTAAAAATATTGAGAGCAGACAGAGAATAAAATTATCATTAAAACAACCACGCAAATGACTACAAACAGATTCAGTCGAAATAGAAAAAGATATTCAAAATCCATATTGATTGGCATTTTCTTGATAACGGGAATTACAGTACATTCTCAAACTTTAACCCTGAAACAGTGTATTGATACTGCTCAAATTCATAATAGAAATTTGCAAATAAGCAGTAATAGTTTGTTAATTGGCGAACAAA
>JBBQCZ010000255.1:0-4143 GCA_038319215.1 Bacteroidales bacterium
GTATCCACTTTCTTGATGAATTCAGCATCTTTTCCTAAAGCCACCAATTTATCATAATTCAGAATATTCAGCAACAAAACAGGATTTGATGCCGCTTGAATCCAAGCTTCTTTATCAATATGGCGAAACAGATTTTTGGCGTCACTGTTCCAAACCCACCAGATATTCTGAGCAATTTCTTCTAATTTACTTAAACTCTCGGGTAAATGCGACTTTACATTTATCTCTTTTAAGTTTATATCATTTACTTCATTTACTTTGATTCTCATACTCTTAACCAATCTTTATATAACTAATACTTCTTTAAAAAACACTTGAAAAACTAATTTGGATACAAAAATAATAAAAACAGACTATCAGGGAATTACAAATAAAATTTAAAGAGCTTTTAAATATTTCAAACGTTTGCAGAAACATTTGCGAATAAATTCTAATACAAACAGTCTTATTCTTCGACTTCTTTTTACTGTCTTTTATTTTTATGTTGTAAAGCAATGTCATATGCTTTATAATAATATTGGATAAAATGAACCCAACGCGCTTTTTCAGCAAGGATTTCTGCTTTTTTTCGAACTACTTCTACTTCTTCCTTACCAAAGGAAATAAACTGATTCAGCATTTCTGCAATGTGAGTTGCCACCATAAATTCATTGTAATCAGAACGATGAATCACTCCTACTCCATTTTCAATTCCTTGCGGAACATGCGAAACCCATTGACCAAAACCCGAAAGGTCGGTGGTAATAGTAGGAACCGAAAAAGCCACGCTTTCGAGCGGCGTATAACCCCATGGCTCGTAATACGATGGAAATACGGTAATATCCATACCTATCAACAAATCATAGTACGATTTGTTGAAAATGCCATCTGATCCATTCAGATAAGACGGCACAAAAATAATTTTTACAGTTTGTGATTCCTGATTGGTAAAATGAAACCAATTGATGGCCGACATAACCGGATCATTGTAATAATCATACAATTCGTGAGTCGTAAATTTGTTCAATGAGTCTAATTTAGAATCGGGATGATTGATTGCCGATGCCAAATCGATTCTATGACCTGAAATATGAGCAGGAACCATAATAAATGCAACCACTTCTTTCGCTAAATCTTTATATTCGGATAAATATCTCAACGATTCGATAAAAGTGTCAATTCCTTTATTTTTAAACTCGTAACGACCTGCTGTACTTACAAATAAAGCATTATCATTTAATTTATAACCAAACAAAACTTCGGCAACATGTTTTAATACCGACCGCGCTTCTTTTCGCTTTTTAGTAAATTCTTTTCCCTGTGCTACAAAATCGTTTTCAAATCCGTTTGGCGTAACTACATCCGGCTTTTTGTCCAGTAATTGTTCGCATTCAATGGCGGTAATATCACTCACGGTTGTAAAACAATCCACATCATGAGCACAAATTTTCTCAGTCGAATGTTTTGAAACCATATTCAGTTCAGCAGCCATTTGATCACCTTTATATTCAGTCAGGTAATCGTACAATGGTTTGTGATTTCCGGCAATGGAACGTCCTATTGAAGTGGCATGCGTAGTAAAAATGGTTGCAATTTCAGGAACATTCGCTTTGATGTAAAATGCTCCAAAGGTTGTCATCCATTCATTGAAATGTGCAACGACCTGATTTTGTGCATCTAATTTGAAAAAGCGGTAATAACTTTCGATAATCATGCCGGTGGCATAACCAAACATGGAAGATTCATCATAATCGCCGTAAGCAGCAATTGAATTTACACCAACCTGTTCCCATACTTTTCCATAGATTTCATCCTTTTTACTCATCAGCGGCATGAAATCTACCAGAATGGCAGCGGGTTTACCGGGAATATTCCAGCGACCGACCCGGATTTTCAGATTATAGTTGGAAAAAGTGTATTTCTTCCATTCGTCCAGCATTTCTGCAGATTCAATAAAATACGGATTCGGTTTATCCAGCCACACATCAGGACCAATGAAAAACAATTTATCGGGATGAACTTGTTTTAAGGTAGTTGCACGCGTAGAAAGCACCGTATAAATGCCTCCGACCATGTTACATACTTCCCAACTTGTTTCAAATATATATTCGGGAGTCAATTTTGTTGACATGCATTCTATTTTTAAAATGATTGCAAAGATAATATTATTATATCGCATTTCTTGTTAACAAATGTTGAGATAAATAATAAATTCCGGTGTAAAATGTGTTTGCAACAATTTCTTAACGAATCGTTCATAAAATTTCATAAAAAACTCAATCAATTTACAGTGTATTTCAACGCTTTAAATCAAGTCTGGTTTTTAAGAATACATAATTTCTTTAAACGAACAATAATTGTATTGTTTTTGTAATAATTATACATTATCTTTGCCTCATATAAAAACAAATTATTCATTTTAAAACAAAGAATCATGAAGAAAATTACTCTTTTATTATCTTTTATTGCTTGTGTGATGGTGGCACAAGCACAGTTATTATTGAACGAAAATTTTGATTTAACAGTAGGCGCATTAATTGGGCAAAACAGTTGGGCAATTGTTGGAACTACAACAACTAGTCCAATAATGGTTTCTGCTGCTACACCTATCACATATGCTGGTTATCCCTCATCAGGAATTGGTGGTGAAGTAGCAATAGTTACAACTGGACAGGATGTGACTAGAGCTTTTACTGCACAACTTACAGGAACTATTTACTATTCATTTTTAGTTAACATTACGACAGCAAAATCAACTTATAGAGGTGATTATTTCATACATGTAGTGGAAACTGGTTCTACATCTGCTCTCTTTAGTCGAGTATTTGTAAAACAAGTTGGTTCAAAATTAGCTTTTGGTATTTTAAATGCTTCAGGAGGTACTTATTCACCAACTTTCACTGCTGCTGATTACGATTTAAATACTACATATCTAATTGTAGTAAAATTAAATGCAGCTACTGCTGCTTCATCATTAATCATAAATCCAACAATAAATACAGAACCAACAACTAATTGGATTGAGAATACTACTGGTGGAACTTCAGTTCCTTTAGCGACTAAAGGTATTGGCGGAATTAACATTCGTCAAGGAACTGATTCAATTGCTCCAACTTTAAAATTAGATGGAATACATGTTGCAACTACTTGGGCTAATTTATTTGCTTCAACTGGTATTTTTAATACAACTGCCGATATTTTAAAAGTAAAATTAGCAGGAAAAATCTTAACAGTAACAAACTCTCCTTCAAACTCTGTTGAAATTTTCAATGCTTTAGGTGCAAAAGTTAAGACATTGGAATTAGTAAACGGTTCTGTTGTTTTGGATTTGACTAAAGGCATTTACGTTGTACGTGCAGGACAGAAAACTGCAAAAATTATGATGTAATAAAATCCCTAACGGAAACAAATTATTAAACCTCCTAAACCTAACTGGTTTTGGAGGTTTTTTTGCAAAATATCAGTAATAGAGACCTTAAGTTTTACCTAAAACTTACTGAAGTTTTTAAAAAAAGACCTGAAGTTTTACCGAAAACTTACTGAAGTCTTTGAAAAAAAACCTGAAGTTTTTTGGAAAAGACCTGAAGTTTTCAGTAAGAATAAAAAATAATCCAAATACTTCAAAACAATGAATTTAATTACCACTTTAGCTCTAAAATCCTAAAATTGAAACGCAAATCCTATATTTTTTAAAAATTGTTGAAAACTATTTATCTATACCGGTGGTTTAACTGAAAATAAATAAATATATTAGCGCAATAAATATTTTAATTATTAATTCTTCATTATTAATTGTTTAAGTGCTATGAGTGCAAAGAAAAATTTTGTTTTGGATACCAATGTTATTCTTCATGACTATAAATGCGTGCATAATTTCGAAGAAAATGACATTTATATCCCGATTGTTGTTTTGGAAGAGTTAGATCATTTTAAAAAAGGGAATGAACAAATTAATTTCAATGCGCGTGAATTTGCGCGTGAACTGGATTTGATTGCAAACGATAAATTATTCCGCAATGGAGCCGATTTGGGCGAAGGAAAAGGAAAACTGTTTATACTTACCGGTGGTGAATATCCGGATATTATTGCAAAATCGTTTATTGAAAAAACTTCCGACCACAAAATTCTGGCTTCAACTTATGTTTTACGTGAGCAAGACAAAAA
>JBBQCZ010000256.1:0-4129 GCA_038319215.1 Bacteroidales bacterium
AGTACCAATCCATTATCGGTAGATAATTGATATTGGATTGGATCCCCGTTTGACGCTATTAATTTCTTTAATTTTGTATTGATTACCATCAGATTTTTTAAATGTTTTTTTTAAAATAGTCTGTGTATTTAATCTGTTAAGCGCCAACAAGGATTTTTGGTCGATGCACTTGATCATTGCATCTTCCACCTGCCTCTTTGGTATTTCTCGATACTCCTGTTAATTGTGTTATGCCTCCGCTCATGTTCTTCGGTCTCAATTTTCATTCTGTTGCACTTATAATACTACTCCGGCCTCAACCTCTCTTGCGTTTTTTCTGTGTTCGTCTTCCTCTCCCTAAATAATTTTTTACATTGAGAACATAAAGAAGTGGTGATATCCTTCGTAAAGATTTGGTGTTACACAAAGAATAAAACGTTCCATATAGAAGTTTAGCTACATGTATAGTTAAGGCGAATGCTGGCTCAATTATTCATAGAAACAAACTAATTGGATTCCCATGGCAATAATGATCCCAGAAGGCGTGGAACAATTCACGACTGATGGTGAAAGGCAGGTCTATAACTTTCTTGGGGCAGTTGCTAAGCCTGACTCTGACTATATTGTCTGGTACTCACCTGACATTCAAGGAAGGGAACCAGATTTTATCCTTTACAACGATGCTGTCGGCCTGATCATTTTGGAAGTAAAAGATTGGTCCCTTGCTCAGATTCTTGAAGCAGATAGGAAGCAGTTTAGACTTTTTATGAACGGGAAGGAGGAAACCCGTAAAAATCCATTTCTCCAAGCTCAGGGCTATTTTCATGCCTGTAAGGATGCCATAAGCAAAGATGGTCAGTTATTATCTGTAGCTCCTGGGAGTTATGGAAATCCGAAGATTCCACTGCACTGTGGGGTTGTCCTTACTAATATCAATAAGTTGGAATTCCGAGAAAAAGATCTTGGTTCGGTGCTTGAAGAAGGGCAGGTTTTCTTCTGGGATGATCTACACCCGGAATCACCTCTGAGCAGGGATCTCTCCGGCCAAGAATTTTATTCCTTTTTAAAGGCCAAATTTGAACCGCTATTTGCTTTCCATTTGACAGGGAAAGAAAAGGTTCACCTGAAGCAATTAATCTTCCCGGTTGTACGAATTGAGCAAACAAGGAAATCTGCAGAGGCAGAATATTCTGCAATGGAAATGCGAATATCTGCGCTTGACCATCACCAGGAATCGCTGGCAAGGAAATATGATGGTGGTCACCGTATACTAAAAGGTCCATCTGGATGTGGGAAAACCCTTGTGTTAATCAACAAGGCATTTTTCTTAAAGAGGTACAATCCCAAGATCAAAACCATTCTTTTTGTTTGTTTCAATATCACGCTGGTTAACTATATACGACGAATTCTTGCTGAAAAGAGGGTCCCCTTTGGGGAAAATGGTGTTGATGTTGTTCATTTTTATGAACTTTGTGACAGACTTCTGAAAGATAAAGTCGAGTTTGAAAAGCAGGATGGGGACTATTTCCGGTTAGTGCGGGAAGAGGCTCTTGAGAGTTCAAAAAATCATAAGAAATATGATGCTGTATTGATAGATGAAGGACAGGATTTCTCTGATGATATGTTACGGGTTGTAATGAATTTACTTAATCCTCAGACAGATAGCCTTACTATCGCTCTTGATGAAAGCCAGAACATTTATTCAACCCAACGAAATTGGAAAGAATTGGGAATACATGCTCGTGGCCGTACCCATTTGTTAAACTTTGTTTATAGAAGCACAAAAGAGCTTGCTGAATTTGCTCGGGGATTTGCCAAGGATCTGCACGAAGATCCTGTCAAAAATGTGCATCGTCAGCAGAAAATGTTTCCTGATTTTTTCGATTTTCGAGGACCACCTCCTGCATTAAAACAGTATTCTGATATCGATACTGTGATCTCTTTTATTGCAAAAGAGATAGAAATATTAATTCATGAGCTTGGTTATCCAATGTCTGAAATTGCTGTACTGTATGGTACAAGCAAAATTCCCGGCAATTCCTCCCAAAACCTGATCGACATTGTCAATAGAATATTTTCTGAATCTGGCATTCTTTTCAAATGGGTATCTGAAGATTACCGAGCCAAAAAGTCCTACGATATTACCACTGATAGTGTAACTGTTTCGACAATACATAGTGTCAAAGGTTTTGATTTTGCGGCAGTCTTTATGGTCGGCCTTGATTGGCTAGATGAAGGTCGGTGGGATAGCAAGCAGATTGATCGGATTGTCTACGTAGGAATTACTCGTGCGAGGTATAGGCTTTATGTGCCATATGTCTCGGAGAATCGAGTGATTCAAAAATTAAATTCTTATTGAAGATGACCATAATAGAACTTGTTGGCCAGTTGAACTTGCTGGGAAGAGCCTAGAATATGAATAAATTTCACAATACACAGGACAGACGTCAGCAGT
Source organism: Bacteroidales bacterium (assembly GCA_038319215.1). Lineage (GTDB taxonomy): Bacteria > Bacteroidota > Bacteroidia > Bacteroidales > ML635J-15 > Bact-19. The sequence continues at coordinate 2,435 of JBBQCZ010000256.1, forward strand.
TTGATGACAGTTCACCGACGAACACCTCTCTTATTGAAGTGGCTCGCAAGTATCACGTTGAAGATCTATCAGGGGCTTCAATTCCTGGAAGTCGCATTACAAATATATTGAAACAGGTGGAATCAGGGACACCGCTGTCCAGTTTCACCTTTGAGTACCTACACAAAAATGGTTTCCTTGCACTTTTCCGATATGCAAAAGATGAAATCACTTTTACGGGCTTTCTGAACATTGCTAAGCCAGAGCAGTCAAAGCGCCGTGCATCAAGTGAAACGAAGGTTATCAGAGAAGAAAGAGAAAGGCAATCGAAGCGAGAAGCCTACCTCGCCAACATAAAACTTGAACAAGAACGAGCTGCAGCAAAAAAACGCGCTTTTGACAATGATCCAAGAAACATTGCGAAGGCCAAGCAAAATCAACTTAGATACAGATATGACCTTTCTGGTTATATTGAGAAAGAACATTTTCCAAAGCTCATGGACATTCTTCGCCGTGTTGATAGAGGTATCCGCTTGACCGAGGATGACATAGTTTGGTTGACGACTAAAGACTATGAGTACGGGTATTACACAACTGAACTGAGAGCACGTTATCACGAGAATGAAGCCGAGTTTTATGCGGGGGAATTCAAAAAACGTAAAGATCCTTGGTTCGCAGTTAATGCAAGTAGCCACTACCGCAAGTGCGACAAAGCGAGAATAGCCGATTCCATGTTAAACGAGATTGCGGTCTTGATGTTGAAAAATATAAAACTGAAGTCTGCCCTCTGTACAACCCACGGTGGAGTAAAACGTGATTTGGGCAAGCATGATGACGCCCTGACCCTTGGTCAGCAAGCGCACCAGCTTACCCCAAAAGATTTCCGCCCTTGCACATTACTAGGTGCAGTGAATATGGAAATTGGCAATCACACCTTGGGCGAATCCTGGTACGAAAAAGCTATCGAACGAGGTGCTAGCGAAAAATCAGTTGATTCTGACCTGCGGAGCATTTTCTTGCGCGCAGAACCAGCCAAACAAGAAGAATTGAGTGCCTATCTGTTAAGAAAAGATCCCTATCGTTACAGCTGGGCAAAAATGAAACCATCGAATAGGTCACGTAGTAACCAGAGGTAGATCGTCAATAGTGGAAATATATAATGTTTTTGATGAGATGATTAACAATCAATCTGAAAATCGGCAATCAAGCACTTCAGTTTTGGATTCCTACTCCTCACGATGCCTTCTAGGTCCGCTACAATTTTTCTCATTTCACGATCATTTCCTGCCAGGCTTCAAAAATCATTACCATGGCCATGGTATCAAGTTCACAGTAGCGTAGAAGGGCACTTGTAAGCTCTTCTCTTTCTAATGTACTCATCTCACTGAACTGCATACGTCCATAGGCGGTTAGTGCGGCTCCCCCGTCTGCAAGATTTTCGTCCTCGGTCAATATCTTAAAGTTTTTTTCACTAACATCCTGGAACATCTTTGGAAGTTTTTTGTAAGGGTTAACAATCTCCCCGTTTTCTACTTCCAGCCATCGCCAATCCCGGAAATTAAGACTCCTGATCCCACCCTCTGCCCCATAGATCGGCTTGGAGTATTTCTCTTGCAAGTAGGTGCTTGAATTCAATATGGCAGGCAGCACATATTTTATGGAGTTGGAACCACGGGTTTTAGGGTCATAATAATATCGTTTCACAAGATCCCACAT
>JBBQCZ010000257.1:0-4077 GCA_038319215.1 Bacteroidales bacterium
AAATCCTATGGATACAATGACTTATTTGACATTGAAAGCTACAGGTTTGCCAAAAAATAGAGTGATTGGAATGGGAGGAGCATTAGATAGTTCCCGTTTTAGATATTATTTATCAAAAGCATTAGACAAACCATCAAATGATATTTCGGCAATGGTTATTGGTGGTCACGGTGATACTACAATGATTCCTTTGACAAGATTGGCTTCTTACAACGGTATTCCAGTTTCTGAATTTTTATCAGAAGAAGAATTGGCTAAAGTTGCTGCAGCTACTATGGTTGGTGGTGCTAAATTAAAAGGACTTTTAGGAACATCTGCTTGGTATGCGCCAGGAGCTTCTGTTGCATATTTAGTGGACAGTATCTTGAATGACCAAAAGAAAATGATTGCTTGTTCAGTTATGCTGGATGGTGAATACGGACAAAACGATATTTGTATCGGAGTGCCTTGTATCATTGGAAAAAATGGAGTAGAGCAAATTCTTGATATTAAATTAAGCGATTCAGAAAAAGCGTCTTTTGCTAAAAGTGCAGATGCTGTTCGAAATATGAATGGCGATCTAAATTCTATTTTAGGATAAGAATATTGGGGTAAATATTAAAAAGACTGCATTTTTGCAGTCTTTTTTTTGATATTAATCAATAAATTTATTGGTTAATACTCTCGTTAATTATATATTTGCTCGGTTTATAGAAAAAGTTGTGGTTATAACTGTTTTGTTTGAATAACGAAATGGTCGTAATTGCCTCTATTCTAATTGATTAATCAGAATATATACAATAAATAATTAATTTTTAGTAATAATGCAGAATAAAGGACTTATTAAATTTTTCGCAATTCTATTTGCATTGGTAAGCATTTACCAACTTTCTTTCACTTTCGTTTCCAGTAAAATCAAAAGCGATGCGAAAACATTTGCCAACGGAAACCCTGATAAAGAATTAAAATATTTGGATTCTATTGGAAAAGAAGATGTTTTTAATCTTGGATTTACAAAATTTACTTTCAACGAAGTAAAAGACAAACAAATCAACAAAGGTCTTGACTTGGAAGGTGGTATCAATGTGATATTACAAATTTCAGTAAAAGATGTTTTAAAAGGATTAGCTAATAATTCTAAAAACCCAGTTTTCAACAAATCGCTTGCTGATGCTACTGCTAATCAAAAAGGGAATCAAACCTATATTGATGCATTTTTCGAAGCTTTTGATGCTAATTCAAACGGAACTGTTAAGTTAGCTTCCCCTGATATTTTTGCAAACAGAACTTTGCAAGGCGAAGGCGGGATTAATTTTCAGATGACTGATAAAGAAGCTCAAAAAGTAATCAGAAAAAAAGTTGATGAATCTGTAGAAAGTGCTTTTGGCGTTTTAAGAAAACGTATCGATAAATTTGGTGTAACGCAACCTAATATTCAAAAATTAGGGGAATCTGGAAGAATTCTTGTAGAGCTTCCTGGTGCTAAAGATGTGGATAGAATTAAAAAATTATTGCAAAGTACAGCTCAATTAGAGTTCTGGGAAACTTATAAAATAGATGAAATTGGTAATTTCTTGATGGCTGCAAATGAGGCATTGAAAAAAACCGAAATCAAAAGTCCAGAAGTTAAAGCTGTCGCAAAAGATACTATAAGTGCTTTGTTAACTGATAAAAAAGAAGCAGTAGACTCAAAAAAAGGGAACAATCCTATTCTTGATAAAATTCTTCAACAAGGTGGCGGACCAGTTTTGGGAATGTTTTCACCTAAAGATACTGCAGTTGTTGGTGGTTATTTAAGAAGAGCCGATATTAGAGTTTTATTGGCGCCAGACCAGCGTTATGCAAAATTTGTTTGGGGAAAACCGACAACGGTTAATGATCCTACCGATCCTAAGGCTAAAGATCCTAATGCTGTAGATATTAAACAAATTGATGCTGTAGAATTATATGCTTTAAGAGGTAACAGAGATAATGTTGCAGCTATGAGTGGTGGCGTTGTGACTGATGCAAGTGATACTTTTGACCAGTTAGGGAAGCCTGCTGTTTCTATGCAAATGAATAGTCAAGGCGCAAAATCATGGGAAGAATTAACAGGTAGAGCATATACTCAAAAAACTAATATTGCTATTGTTTTAGATAATATTGTTTATTCTGCTCCAGGTGTTTCTAGTGGACCAATTTCAGGAGGTAGATCAGAAATTTCAGGAAATTTTGCAATTGCAGAAACTAAAGATTTAGCTAATGTTTTAAGAGCGGGTAAGCTTCCTGCTGCGGCCGATATAATTCAATCAGAAGTGGTTGGGCCATCCTTAGGCCAAGAGGCTATTGATAATGGTACCAATTCAGCGCTTTTGGGATTGTTATTAGTGTCGTTATGGATGATGGTATATTATGGTCGTTCAGGATGGTATTCTAACATTGCATTGGCAGTCAACTTATTATTCTTATTTGGTATTTTAGCTAGCTTAGGTGCTGTGCTTACTTTGCCTGGTATTGCTGGTATCGTATTGACAATGGGTACTGCTGTGGATGCAAACATCATTATCTATGAAAGAGCAAAAGAAGAACTGCGATCTGGAAAAACATTAGACGAAGCAGTTAAAGCGTCCTATAGCTGGACAGGAGCGATGCGTTCTATTGTTGATGCGAATGTTACGCACATTTTAACTGGTGCCGTTTTATTTATTTTTGGTTCGGGTCCGATTAAAGGTTTTGCAACTACGTTATTAATAGGTATTGTAACCTCTTTATTTACTTCAATTTTTATTGCAAGAATTTTTATCGATAGAAGAATCGCTAGAAATCAAAACTTATCATTCGTGACTGATTTTTCTAAAAACTTCTTTACTAATTTCCACTTTGATTTCTTAAAAATTAAGAAATATACTTATGGATTCTCTGCCATTGTCGTTATTGTAAGTATTTTTTCTTTAGCTACAAATGGACTAGATCAAGGTGTCGATTTTGTTGGAGGAAGAACTTTTCAAGTAAGATTTGAAAAACCAATTGAAGTAGAAGCGGTAAAAGCAGAATTGGGGAAAGTATTTGATGGTAGTGCTGAGGTTAAAATTTTTGGTAATGACAACCAATTGAAAATTACCACAAAATATAAAGTACAAGAACACGGGAATGCAGCAGATGAACAAGTAAATAAATTATTATATGATAATTTAAAAAAACATTATTCTGCAGGATTGACTTATGATAAATTTGTTAATGCTTATGATGGTAAAAAATTAGGTATTTTACAAGCTTCTAAAGTGGGACCAACAGTTGCTGAGGATATTAAAACCAATGCTTATTGGGCTGTTATTGGAGCAATGCTAATTGTTGGATTGTATTTGGTAATCAGTTTCAGAAAATGGCAGTACAGTTTAGGTGCAATCGCAGCGGTTGTGCACGATGTTATTTTTGTATTGGGTGTTTATTCATTGTTTTATAAATATATGCCTTTCGGAATGGAAATTGACCAACACTTTATCGCAGCAATTCTTACTGTAATTGGATACTCAATGAATGATACTGTAATTGTATTTGACAGAGTGCGGGAATTTTTAGGAGATAAAAAGACAAAAGGTAATTTTAACAGTATTGTAAATCAATCTATTAATAGTACTATGTCAAGAACTATCAATACATCGTTAACGATGATTATGGTGTTGTTAATTATGTTTGTTTTTGGTGGTGAATCTATTCGTGGATTTATCTTCGCAATGCTTATTGGTATTGTAATTGGAACTTATTCTTCATTGTTTATTGCCACTCCAGTTTTGTGCGATACAATGTCCGAAGAAGAGCATTTGAAAATTGAAAAAGCACATAATTCATAAATTTGTGTAATTCTAAAATAATCGAAAAGGCTCGAATTTTTTATTCGGGCCTTTTTTTTGCTTATTATAATCCAGTTCTCGAAATTAGTGGTGGACTTGTGCAATCAAAAAAGTATATTTGCATTACTAATGCGAATCAAGGGTTGAAAATATCATAAAAAGAAAGAAATTTCTTTAAATAAATTAGTTTAATAGTCTGAAAATCAGTATATTTAAAGTGTATTCAACGCACATTTAAACATATGATTATTCAGACTAAAGCACTAAA
>JBBQCZ010000258.1:0-4076 GCA_038319215.1 Bacteroidales bacterium
CTTGTTTTAATTCTGCTAATGTAGGTGCCTTAAAATCAGGGATACTAATTCCTGCTTCGGAAAGTGTTTCCAATTCATCTTCCATTTCGGATAAAATCTTATAATAAAAAGTCAAGGATGATAAGTCCTCTACAATTTCACCTAAACTGAAAGATATGCAGAAAGAGTTATTTGTTTGAAGGAGCTTTTCTTTCAGATGATATAACACAGATGATTTACCTGATCTCTTTTGACCATATATAATAATGCACTTTGATTTTGAATCCAAAATGGAATTGTTAATATTTTCAATAAAAGATTCTCTTCCAAAAAACATATTTGGATCGGTTACAGGACCACTATCTGCTGTTGCAGCAAAAGAATTTTCTATTTTTACAAATTCATTTTCGGAATATAATCTTAATGATAAGTTTTCAATAAAGTCATTAATATCTTCTGACCCACGAATTTTATATGAGCATTTTATCTTAATATTAGTCGCACCTTCATTCTTAATCTTATTGCTTACATTAACTTGTAATCGAACTATTTTTTCCTCGCCACCTTTTAATGTTTGCTCTAAAATATTATTAGCTACAATGAATGATATTTCTGCTGTGTTCTCAATTACAAGTGAAAGCCACGATACGGGAGCACTTCCCTTCTTATTCGCTACTTTAACCTGCATATTCACTAGTAAGTCAGCCTCATGGAGAACTCCTTCTCCCAAAATAGATATTGAAATTTCAGGTTTACTTGTTTCTAATAACTGATTGAATTCGGAATTTATTATACTTTCAATCTTGAGAAGAAGCTTTCTGAAAATATTGAAACTAAGTTCCGTTGGACTTTCTTCAATTTCAACCCTTGCTTGTGATATTTGATTTAGAATGATATTAAAATATCGTTCCTTATCTTCAAATGAAAATTGAGAGTTAAATTCTGAAATCGATTTAATTATTTCTCCAAATACATTGATTCTATTAATATCAGTCTGGCTAACCCAGTCAGGGATTGGGAATAGTGTCTTATTAAAGTTTTCAGTAAACGATTCTGAAGTTCTACTATTTGTCAAAGAATCAATTTTAAGAGAATAGCTATTTTTAGTACCTTTAAATGCATTTATTTTATCTGTCCATATCTTAACAAATCTCTCTTTTTGAACATTTTCATTTTTTCCCTCCTGATTTTCAGCTAAAAAATCATAGCATGAAAGTCTATAAATGGGATTTTGAAATAAAAATGTAAGTATCGAATTTGAAATTTTTGTATTTGAAATAAGAATATCCATCATCCCTTGCCAAAAACCTTGATCAGCAGATTTTTCGAATGCTTTTTTTAATGAATCTTTCCAATTTCGACTTTGTGTCTTTAATGATTCAAGAGTTGATAAATGAAAAGATGAGAAGAAAATTGTTAAGTGATTCCTAACAAAAAACAAATCTGGCGCCAATCTAAATGCTTCAAGAAGGAAAAACCGCAACACATCTGAAGATTTACCATTTAGAGCACTTGCCTCTGCTAATGCCATACTTCTTTTTGAAAGCACTGAATTTAGTTCTATTTCCTTTTCGGGAGTTAATTGACCCATTAATTTTGCTTCAGTTAAAAGAAAATCTGCCTTCTCTATAGGTCTGTTCCTGGCTGCATCTTCAATATAATTTCTTATACTTTTTAAAGCATCTAAATCATATCTTTCTTCAGCTAATATTTCTTTAGGAAGACCTTTATATTCGCAATGTTCAAGAGAAAATTGAATAAACGGACTATGCCCACCTGATAGGGAGAAAAGTTGTGCTTCATTGAACATGGCATCTAATTCTTCGGAAGAACCTCCTTTCTTAGCATCCTTTATGCCTTCATAAAACTTTTGAAATGCCACTTCATTGGGCTGTTCTTTTAAAACAAATAGAATTGATTTTTCAGCGCTTTCAAAATCAGATAATCCCCAATATACAATTGCTTTTCTTTTAGATAATCTAATTTGTTCTGTATTTGTAATTGCTTTTACTTTATTAAGGAAATTTAGGGCTTTACTATAGTCCTTTTTTGTTTCATAAAAATATGCTATTAAACTATTTGAATCAGAAGTCTTTATTTTGTCAGCATGTTTTATTACTAACTCTATAGCAGAATCAATTTCACCTTCTCTTTGAAGCAAATAAGAAAGTTCTTTTATTGCACCCTCAGATTTTTCATCATTAAATTCTATTGCTTTTATTAATAGCTCTTTAGCTTTACTGATATTTCCTCTTTTTAGTTCAGTTCTTGCTTCATTATAAGAGTATTTATTTTGTAATACTTGTCTCTCCTTTTTTATTTTCTCAGTTTGGATTTTTTTCTTCAGTTGTAATGCTGGATCATATTCTGGGAAAGCTAACAATATAAGGTCAATACAATGTAATGCGTGATTATAATCATTTTTCTTAAAAAATTGCTCAGCATCATTTTGAAAATCAAGAAGTTTTTTTGGCAAAATAATATCAGTAGCAGTATTTCTCCCCTTAAAAGAATTTAGTTTGCAAATTACTTGTAGTCCTTCCGCTCTTCCAAGATCACTTAGTTTATTTAATAAATCTTTGTCAAGAACATCACTAAATCGAAAATAGTAATCGTTATTGTTTTGATCAGTTAAATAGCCATATCCAAGATGTCCATATCTTTTAATTGTAGCATTCGCGGGTATTATTTGATTTTCAATACCAATATTGATTTTTTCTTTAAGTTGTTTTAGTTGTTCAAGTGAATTTAATTTAATTCCAAGCACATCTTTGTTTTCAGTTTTATTAGAGATGTTTGTATTTGCTTGCTCTATGGAAGTTTTCAATTTCAAAAAAAGTTCTTCGGAAATTTTTGTATTTGGATTTGAATCCACTTCGGCTCCTAATTGCCCAAGTTTTTTTACAATAATTTGAATACCAATATTTAATTCACGCGATATCTTGCTTAGCCTATATGTCTTTTCTTGAAATGAAACATCTTTTCTTGGTCTGTATAATTTATCAAGGTCAATTTTACCTACTACGTGTATTCCTAGTTTCTTCAATGATTCAATGTTTTCATCAGGTTGCTCCAAGATATCTGCTTTATTGATACTTTCGTTTTCATCTATCGTAGATATGACTTCATCTCTACTGGAAACTATTTCATCTTCTGTTTTAATTTTAGCTTCTTCTTCAATGTTTGGCAATACTATTTTTGGTGCAGTAAACCTTATAATTGAATTGTTGGAAATAAATTCAACACATTCAGATGTTTCTAAAACGACGCAAGTATCTTCAAATTCCTCGATTTTTCCAGTAAAAGATGTATCAGAAGTGTGAATCGTTATCACATCTCCAACTTTGTATCTTCTTTTTAATGCTTCAATCATATAATTTCTATTTTATAAACCAATCATTTACAACGTGTAATGTATCTTTTGCTCTTGTAACCGCAGTATAAAGCCATTGATAAATACCAGGCTTTGGAATACCATGTATTTTGTTGTCAAGATACAAAAATACCTCATTCCATTCTCCACCTTGACTTTTATGGCAGGTCAAAGCATAACCATAAACTGCCTTTAATGCATTTAAATATGGGTCAGTTAGCATTTTATCTTTAAAGGCTTGATCTTTTTGCTTGATTCCTTTTTCTTTCATTCGGTGATAGTAATCAATCATCAAGTCTTTATGTTGTTTATTGTTAAGATTCGTAGAAATCGAATACAATATGTCTTCAACCAATAAAACATTGAAAGTATGCTTGGAAACCAATTCTTGAACTTCAACTTGAAGAAATGATAATCCACAACGATATTCCTTTTTTCCTGTTTGAATTACCTTGACTAAATCACCATTTACGAGGTTTGTAAAATAATTATTTTGGGTAACCAAAAGAATATCACCTGATTCGATTAGATTGGATAATTTACCCAATGATGACCTAATTATTTTATTTAAGTCCGAACAATGCCGATTTGTTTGGCAGATTAAAGTTGAGTATTCAAAACCGTTTTCTTTGATTTTTTGAATATATGAATTTACCAAACTAGCATGTGAGCTGTGCAGCGAAATATTAGAATGACCTTTTAACGGAAATGATGCAAATTTTAC
>JBBQCZ010000259.1:0-4052 GCA_038319215.1 Bacteroidales bacterium
ACGACATCCACAACTATGCAAGACTGGCAATGAAAGACGAAAAAAGGCTTTTTAACGCGCTTTGTGAATCCGGGGACAAACAACAAGCAAAGCTTACAAAAACAATGCACAATGAGCTCCAGCAGGCGGAGAAGCGACTTATTGACCTTGAGATCTTTCTTGAAAGGCTTTTTGAAGAAAATGTGGCAAGAACCCTGAACGCCGACAATTACACCCGGATGTTCGGAAAATACCAGGAAGAACAGGACAGTCTAAAGATAAAAGTAGGTGAAATAAATGAAAAGCTTCAAAGCTTCGACCAATCCATGGAAAATACACAGAAATGGGTCAACCTGATTCGACAGCATGCCGATTTAAAAGAACTGAATGCACCACTTATTAATGAACTGATAGAAAGAATCCTAATCCATGAATCCGAAAGAATCAATGGAAAACGGGTTCAAAAAATAGATATCTATTACAGATTCATCGGGAATATCCAAAGTTGCATAAATCTGGAATAATCACAGGGAAATCGCAAAGACTTGTAAAACTCAATAAATAAATCGAGCAATTATAATTTTGAAATAAAACGAACAATATTAAATTTGAATTGACAGTGCGCAATCCGATAAAGTATAATTCTTATAGTTGATTGACGTAATTGAAATCCATTATTTTAGAAATGTTTATAGTGAAACATTTTGAATTTTAAATGCAATTTGATAATTTTAGCAGCCGTTTACCTTGTTATTTTAATTGTTATGCGACAAGTTACAAGTTAGTATGATCCTAATATAGGAAGATTCTTAAATGCGGATTCTGCTTTGGGTTCAAATCAAGATTTATTGTCCTATAATCTTTTTGCATATTGTTCCAATAACCCTGTAAATATGTTTGATCCTACGGGGGAAGTAGGCATCGCCATTGGCGCGTTTGTAGGAAGTTATGGTGTCGGCCTTTCGGGAGCAGCACTAATAGCAAAACTAACAGCGTTTGCAGTAATGATTTTTCCTTACCTAATTTGGGGGATCGCGATAGTTGTTGCAGTTGCTGTCACGGCATATATAGCTTATAATGTCTACTTGCATACTACGAAAACACGTGCTGATGTTAAACTTAGAAATCCCCCAAAGAAAGAGAGAGTGTATCAATTAGCATATGCAAATAACAAGGGTGAAATTATTCGATTACCTGGAAAAATGACTTATGATGAAGCATTTTTGGCTCTTGGGGGTTCTGCGGCTGTAAATTCCTTAATGAAAGATCATAAAGGCTATTGGGGTATTTATACAAATGACCAAGCATATGCAAAAGCTCTGGCAGTGGTATTTGGTGGGACAAATAAACCAGAAGTACATGGCGATGGTTATTATGCACATTACCACGATGCAAGCCATAAATTTCACGTGTGTTATGGTGGAAAGATAGGGTATTAGAGCATGAATATGTATCTTGAGTTAAATCAGATATTTTCTTATTTTGAGTATGTGTCAGAGCCAATTTCCACTTATTTTAATGAGAAAAATTATCAAATAAATTCCAAAAAAGAGCGAGATGAATTGATAAATTTTGAAACGTTTGATACAAGTGATTTTCTGATTATACCCCAAATTAACCGTAATGAAATAGTGGTAAAATATCTTACTGAAAAGAATAATCAAAGTCTATTGCGTAAACAAAATGATAAAGATTTTTATCACAGGTTTCATTGGTATACAGAAGATAATTTATTAGTAGATGAATGGATTGATTTTGAAAAAACAGAGTTAATTAAACTTGCGGTCAAATGGTGTGAACAGAATCAAATCAAATTTACAATGAAGTAACTGAACAACAAAAGAGAATTGTTGGTAAAGCAGATTGCGCCATCTTCATCAGGTGGCGCAATTTGTTATTAAGAATTTTTATACAGGGTTTTAGGGTCACCCTAACAAGTTGGGGAATGATATCATTCCCCAATGCTTGCTAAGACAATACCGTTCAAAATAATTATTTTGTAGATTCACCATTGACAAACATATGTTCTGTGTGCTATCATACTAATGTCAAATAGAACTTTTTTTAGACAATTAAATAAAGTTTAAACATCTCTCGTTATTGCTCTTTTTTAGGCAATAACACCTGCTATTAATTTGCAAGCCGTTACATATGCGTTCACGATACAATTGGAGTTATTCCTTTGTGTTTGGTCGTTTATGTAACGGCTTTTTTGTTGTTCAAAATTGCAAAGTGAAATAACAAAAACCTACTAATTTTTATTTACTAACCAGCCGAAGAAAAAAACTAAAACGGAGGTGAAAAAAGAAGTTAATGTCTTAGCAAGCATTGGGTAATGTTCCCCATTACCCGAATTTGTTAGGGTGAAACCCTAAAACCCCTGTTCCTTCTCGGCAGGTAAAAATGTAAAAATTAAAGGAGGCAAATGACAAGAATGAACAGACTAAAAAAGAGGTTTTTCAATCAAGCGAAAAAAACGAAATTTATAGTTAAAGAAACCTATTCTGGCACAAAAAGCTTGCAGAATATTTTTGCAGATATATTCATTTCAGAATATGGAGAAAATTCCAAAAAAGTATGGACAGTGGAACAAAAAATTGATATAATAGGAAATAGTCCACAGCAAGTGGTTAGCGATAATCAGCATGTTTTAACTATGGGCTACATAGATTAATCCAGTCGAGACAGGACTTTATTTATTATCCTCACGATATTATGACCCAGCGATTGGAAGATTCATAAATGTTGATAATGTGTTGCCAAAACCAGGAGCCGATGTTCGTGGTTATAACATGTTCACTTATTGCATGAATAATCCTGTCAATATGTCGGATGAATCAGGACACTGGCCACAGTGGATAAAAAATGTTGTTAAAACTGTAGCAAAAATTGTTACTGTAGCACAAGCAATTGTAAACATTCCTACCACTGTTACAAAAATTGCAATTACTTCAACCATTGCTGTTGTTAGTGGTAAAGCTACGGTTAGAGATGTTTGGAATGATGCCAAAAATTACAATTTTTTTAATACGGACGAAAAAAAAGTATTGGATTCTAAAGTTTTTTCTTCGTATAAAGGAACTCCTGTAATAAGGCACGATATATCCAGTATAACATCATTTTCGATATCTAATACTATTGTTTTAAATAGCAATGAAAACAGTATAGATGCTGTTAAACACGAATGGGGACATACTGTTCAAGAAAGTTTAATGGGGACACCAAAGTATTTAACGCGAATAGCCATACCTTCAATAGTAAGCAATATATTTGTTTCTTCTTCAAAAACTGCTTATTCACTACCATGGGAAAGAGGAGCAGAGTTTTTTGGTGGAGCGAACAGTTCGACTTATTATGAAGGCTCTGGCACTTTGGCAGGATTATATTTCCTAATGCCTTAACAGATTATTTGCAAAGGAGCATTTCCATGAAAAAAATATTGCTATTTATCATTTTAGCCTCACTTGTTTTGTTATCTCTTACTGGCTGTGATGCAAAATCGTATTCATTTAAAAAAACAATTGATGAAATTGAGAGCATAGAAATTGTTTCAGCAGAGAATAGCCTTGAATACACTGTTGTAAAGACTATTTCAGAAACAAAAAAAGTTGATTTTCTCGAACAATTTCAAGCTATTCAATTTCGCAGTTATTATGTTGGTGACCCGATGTCGGTTAGTGGGAATGCTGTAAAAATAACTTATCGGAATGGGGACTATGAAATGATTTGTCATTACTGGGCTGAATATGTGAAAAACGGCGAAGTATATTCTGTTCGGAAAAACTGCGATGAAAAAGTTTTTAATAATCTTATTAAACCTTTTTTGGAAGAAGAATCACCTTGACCATCTTAATCACCCAACCACACCAGCAAATCTCCAATAAATAGTAGTTTCCTGCACCATTTCCCCGTCAACTTCGGTTTTATGCCCGACCTCAATTTTCTCCACCAGTTTGTTTAGAATGAACGGCGTCAATTCCTCAATATCCAAATACTCCCGAATGGCTTCCCTTAGCATTTCCGCATTGCTTCGGTAATCGTCCGCCTTGTTTAGTTCAATATGGATGGTTTTG
>JBBQCZ010000260.1:0-4049 GCA_038319215.1 Bacteroidales bacterium
CTCTCATGATGGACTTAGTTTGGTAATTGCAGGTTTTAATAATGGGCAATCAGACCTTTTCATTTTTAATATACTTGCAAATACTCTGGTAAACATCACTCAAGATAATGCCGACGATTATACTCCTATGTTTGTCAACAAATCGGAGCAAATTATATTTAGCTCGAAACGCAAAGGTGAAGTTTTGGGAGATAGAAGGCAAAATATTGTGCCCACTCAAAAATACACCGACATATTTGTATATAATGTAAAAACAAAAAAAATAGATCAAATAACGGAATCCGAATTTGTTCAAGAAGAGTATCCCGACTTTAAATTCAAGAATTACACATATTTATCTGATGAGAACGGTATAAAAAATCTTTATAGTGCACAAATAGATTCAGCAATCAGCTTTATTGATACACTTACTCATTACAGGTTTTTTCTAAATAAAAGTCAACTTACAAATTACAAAAATAATATCCTAGAATACAATCCAGACAAATTCAGTGAAGCGAACACAATGCTTTACCAATCTAATTCAAAATTTAGACTTTTACAGAATAATAACCTACCATTAAAAGTACCGAATTCTCAAAAAACTTCGGAAAGAAAAGTATTTGAAAAAGATATTGAAAAAAATGCTAACACAGAAAAGCCAGCACAATTAGGAGTTAAAAATGATAGTATAAGTCAAGAAAATACTAATCCCAACGAGTTAATTATAGATATTAACAATTACACTTTCGAATCTAAAAGTTTAAAAACAGTTAAAAGCGATGATAACGAATTTGACGAAGCTGGGAATGCTAAAGAACCGCGTACAGGGCGCTATCAAACTGCATTTTACACAAACTACGTCGTTAGTCAGGTGGATTTTGGTTTTTTAAACAACTCATATCAGGCGTTTACAGGATCTGCATTTTATTTTAATCCTGGTTTTAATGTAATTTTAAAGCTCGGGACCTCCGATTTATTTGAGGATTATAGAATTACAGCAGGCTTTCGATTTTCTGGCAATTTTGACAGTAATGAGTATTTACTTGGCTTTGAGAATTTAAAAAAACGGCTTAATAAACAAGTTGTATTGCACCGACAAGTGATTAATAACTATATTGGCGATTATTATGTAAAAACATATACACACGAAGCATTTTACATATTACGTTACCCTCTTTCTCAAGTAGATGCTTTCCAGATAACAGCGAATTTACGTCAAAATCAGAATGCTTACTTATCGACAGATTATCAAAGTTTACTCACAGACAACGACTATGATTATTGGGGTGGAATAAAAGGCGAATATATTTTTGACAACACCAAAGAACTTAGTATCAATATTCTTTCGGGTACAAGAATTAAAATCTTTGGTGAAGCTTATAAACAAATTGACAAACGACAAACTGACCTATTTGTAATTGGTGGTGATTTTAGATATTACAAGCCGATTCACAAAAATTTAATTTTCGCTGCTCGATTTGCAAGTTCTGCATCGTTTGGTAGTGCCAAGCTAATTTACTATTTAGGTGGAATGGACAATTGGATTAATCTATCATCAAAAAAATCTACGTTTAACTACGATATTCGTGTTGATCCTGAAATAAACTATGCATATCAAGCAGTAGCAACAAATTTACGAGGTTTTTCTCAAAATATTCGTAATGGAACCAACTTCGCAGTCGTTAATGCTGAGTTAAGATTTCCAGTAATATCATATTTATACAAAAGTCCGTTAAATAATAGTTTTCTTAAAAACTTTCAAGTAATTGGCTTTTTCGATATTGGTAGTGCTTGGAGTGGACTTAGTCCATTCAGTGGCAACAATGCTTATGAAAACGATTATTACGACAATTATCCTGTTACCGTAATTATTCACAATGATAATTTTCCAATAGTTTCTGGTTATGGTTTTGGGATGCGAAGCAAATTATTTGGTTATTTTATACGAGCAGACTGGGCATGGGGAATTGATAACAATGCAATTCAACCAAAAATGTTTTACTTGTCGCTAAGTACAGATTTTTAATTTTATGAAAATGAATGAACTTATAATTCTGATTGTTATCGGACTAATAACAGGCATGATGGGCGGAATGTTTGGCGTTGGTGGAGGAATAATTGTAATCCCTGCACTAATTTTCTTTTTTGGCATGTCACAACACCAAGCCCAAGGAACAAGTACTGCTTTTATGCTTTTACCAGTTGGTTTGCTTGCTTTTATGAATTATTACAAAGCTGGTCACATTAATTTAAAATATGCTGGAATTTTAGCTGTTACATTTTTTATCGGTGGATATTTTGGATCAAAACTAGCGATTCATATCCCAGACACAGCATTAAAAAAAATATTTGCAGTTTTTATTATTCTTGCTGGATTAAAAATGCTCTGGGGTAAATAAATTCGGAAAATCCATTTTTATAATTTTGAAAACATGACAGATTTAATACCAGAAATAAAAAAACTTAGCAAGGAATTACATTCAAATGTGATTGAAATTCGCAGACATATCCACGCTAACCCAGAGTTGGCTTTTGAAGAATTTGAAACTGCATCATACATAAAAAGTGTTTTACTATCTAACGGAATTTCTTTTGACGAGAGCTTTGGTGACAATGCTGTAATTGGAATAATTGATGGAGAATTAAACGGCGATACAATTGCGTTACGTGCTGACATTGATGCTTTACCTATTATCGAAAACAACAGTTGCGAATATAAATCTACGAAACAAGGCTTAATGCATGCGTGTGGACATGATGCACACACAGCTTCGCTTTTAGGAACGGCAATAATTCTTAATAGTATAAAACATGTAATTCGCGGACGTATAATTTTAGTTTTCCAACCTGCAGAAGAAAAAATCCCTGGTGGAGCAAAAATCCTAATCGAAAAAGGATTGATAACAAAATATGATATTAAAAAAATTATTGGTCAGCATGTTTTACCAGAAATGAAAACTGGACATTTTTGCTTTGCTTCAGGATATTTAATGGCTGCAACCGACGAATTATATGTAAAGTTTGAAGGTGTTGGTGGTCATGCTGCTTTACCACAAAAAAGAAGCGATACAGTTTTGGCTTTGGTTGATTTTATTCACGAAGTCAAAGAAATGCAAAAATCTTTAAAATCGGACATGCCTTTTATTGTTGCGTTTGGTCGTTTAGTTGCAGATGGAGCATTGAATGTTATACCTTCACTAGCCTCTGCCGACGGAACGATGCGTACATTTGATGAGAATTTACGAAAACAAATCAAGATAAATTTGCAAGACATAGCCAATAACGTAGCTAAAGAAAATAAATGTACTGCGAATCTCGAAATAAGAAACGGTTATCCAAGTGTTTATAACGATCCTGAACTTACTCAAAAAATTATTGCAGCAGCAAAGCAATATTTACCTGCAGAAAACATCGAGAATATGGAGTTACGAATGACAGCCGAAGACTTTGCATATTACGGAAAAGAAATCCCTGCGGTTTTCTACAGAATGGGAATATCTGGCAATGGTAAAGGCGATACAGGTTTACACAATGCTAGCTTCGATTTAGACGAGGAAGCTTTTGTTCACTCAGTTGGTTTAATGGCGTATTTTGCAACGAATATTTAAAGTCAAGATATGAGAAAACTCCCAATAGATGAAATCGGACGTTTAAGTCCAACAGAATATAAAGAGATTGAAAAATTACCCGTAATTGCAGTTCTTGACGATATTCGCTCTCATCATAACACAGGTTCTGTCTTTCGCACCTGTGATGCGTTTGCTTGCGAAGCAGTTTATTTATGTGGAATAACAGGAACACCACCGCATCGTGATATTCAGAAAACCGCATTAGGAGCAACCGAAACTGTTGATTGGAAATATTACAAAAACACCTTAGAGGCCGTAAATGAATTAAAAACTAATGGTTATAAAATTGCGGTTCTAGAAATTGCCGAAGGAAGTAAAGATATAGTTGACTTCGCTCCTGCCCCAAATGAGAAAATTGCTCTAATTCTTGGTAACGAAGTAAATGGTGTTGCACAGGAAATAATCGACATCTGTGACTATTGCTTAGAAATCCCTCAG
>JBBQCZ010000261.1:0-4044 GCA_038319215.1 Bacteroidales bacterium
GGTACGATTTGCGCAGGATGAAAGCAAGTTTTTATTTACATCGATACCGATTGAATTTCCATAATCATATACTAACCATTTATTGCTTGCGGCAGTATAACCTGAAGTAGTAGTATTGTAAGTTGATGTTGGTGCTTGATATCCAAAACATTTTGTTGGATAGTCAATCACATTGTTTGCTACAAATACATTACTTGCATCTATGCCAATACGTGCGCTGAAACGCCATCCCCCATTTTCATGTTTAAATCCTTTTGCAGTTACCTTCTTTCTGTCCATAACGTAATTTGGAGCGGAACAATTCGACATTTTTACACCAAAAACGAAGATTTTACTTGGGACATCCGCAACAGCTGCGGCCCAGGTTTTAGTTGCCGAGAATGGATCCATAAAATGGGTACCATTTGGAATACGTGCATCCCATCCATTCATTTGTTTACCAGCTCCACCAGTATATGATGAATAAGTTGCTGGAGTAGTAATTGCATAACCCCATGTTGGTGCCCATCCATCAGAAAAGTCCATGCCGAAATAGATATATCCGAATTCCATTTCAATCCAGGCTATACCCATGAGTGAATTTTGTCCTAAACTGGTTTCGTTAGCACCTTTTTTGTGTCCGATACAATTCCACATTTTAGGAATACTATCTGTAGCTGTACCATATTCCGATTTACGACGAGTAAACTGGAATTTTGTTGGCATAGTGCTTAATCCATGTTGATTGATAGTAATGCTTCCGGCAGTTGTGCTTCTTCCTGTGACTGCTACGTTATCTGTAGATGGAGCTTCACCTAAAATAACAACTCCTTTTTTGAGCATTAAGCCTTCATCATTTGGTCCATCAGGAATATCGAAAAGATAAGTACCAGCAGGATAATAAAGCACACCACCGCCTTGTGCATAAAGAATATCACGTTTGGCTTTAAACTCAGCAAAGTTTTCGGCTCCCGAGTTTTTGTTGGTCATAGTAATTTTATTATTCCACTTGACTTCGTCTGTCCAGGATGGATAACCTTCTGGTCCTGAGTAAAAAGAGGCAATTGGGTTTTGAGCACTTAGGCTTACACTACTCAGTAGTAAAAAAAGCCCGAATAATAATTTGTTTTTTCTCATTTTGTATAAAATTTTCGATTGAGTTATAATAATTCGGAAATTAAAAGGTAAAATACAGCTATTTATTCTTTAATAAATTTGTCAATATAAATTTTACCATCAACACGTTGCGATTTCAAAATATACATGGAAGGAACTAAATTGCGTATATCAAGGTTTAATTTTTCGCTTTGAGCCGTGACGGTTTTAATCACTTTTCCATCAAGAGTTAAAACCGATATTTTAGAATTAATAGTTGAATTCACAGTTAATTCATTTTTTGCAATGCTCGGATAACAAATTGATTCATGCTGAACAACTTTATCAACTGCCGATGGTGTTAAATTAAAATAGAAAATTCCATTATCAATATTTGAAACATATAACTTTTCAGAACTTAACGCCATGTGAGTCATATATGTTGTTGGGGCACCCGAAGGAATAACGAGTCCTGTTCCAACAGCTATAAAAGAATCTCCATTATCTGTCGAAACATACACGCCATCTTTACTACACATTATGTATAAAGGGCCATCGTCAACACCAATTATTCGGCGATTTTCCCAATACGGAACACCCATTGTTAAAGAAGCATCCCAGCTTGTACCATTATTTTCTGAACGCCAAAGAGCGCCATTATTACCATTTTGTCCACCATAATACATATATGATTTACCTTGGTAATTGCGTTTATGAAATGCATACGGGTTGAAAAAATTACCTACTTCCATTTTATTCCAGGTTACACCATAGTCGGTTGAATAATCCAAAAAGTGGTTAGATGCTGTAACTTTATCAGTTGCATAAATTATATTATCGCCAGGTACTACAAATGCGCCTACCATGGCTTTATAGTGTGTGCCAATTGCCGAGGTTTCATACGGGTAGGAAGTCCAGGTATCACCATTGTCAGCCGAGCTCCACACACCGTTTCCCCAGTTTGGCATAATTATCACCGTAGAACTACCATTTTGAATTTGTGCAAAATCTATAGTAACAGAAAAGTTTTTAACTCCGGTCGGATTATAATTAGTTACTAACCAATTAGTTCCATCAGACTTATACAGCTTACCTGTTTTCTTGGTGGCATCGTCTGTTGCTATTTCCGCCGTTACCGCTAATTTTAGCACACCAAAATTCAAGTGTGTTACTTCTTTGCCTTGTAATCCATAAGCTTCCCAGTCGCCACCGCTGCGGGATGCCGAAACCCAAATACCATCTGTTGTGGCTGCATACAGCTTATTGCTATTTATTACCATGTAATTTACTTTCACAGGTATAGTTCCACCGGCAGTTTTAGTCAGATTGAGTTTCTGCCATTGCGAGAAAACAAGATGGGTGCATACTAAGAAAAGCACCAATGTTAATGTAGTTTTTTTCATAAAATTTAATTTTAAATATTAGTAGTATTGATGAATTATAATGTATTGACGAAATAACAATGAATTTGCCTTAATCAAAGCGAAACTTTTGAATTAAAAATTATTGTTATAAAAAGTCTTTGACCCTCAAACCCCCAAAAGAACCTCTTCCGTCCCGAAATACGGGACACCTTCTCCAATTGGAGAAGGAAAAAGGAATATTGAGAGTTTGGCTTTAAGGAGCAGTTTCGACGTTTAAAATTCGATATTTTTTTTGGTAATCTTCTAATCTCATTTTTAAGCCCCCATTTGGGGTAAAATAAACAGTTTTTCATCTTTTTCGGAGTAGATTCGATTAAAAATATCTGTTACTAAATTGAGAATGTTATTTCAGAAATTTTCCAGTGAAATTTTCTCCGGACTTATTCTTGATTTGAACGAAATACAATGCCGATTTTAAATTCTGAATGTCGATTATGTTTTTTACACTTTGTGCTTGACTTGTTTTCATAACTTTTCCTTCAGCATTAAAGATTTTAATCGTTGATCCTAATTCGGTAGTCAATTCCAATGTTGATTTATCAGCAGAAACAAGTAAGGTTAGTTTATCCGTTTTTTGATTTTGTACAGCCGATGGAGTTAAATCTATGTTATACATTCCATCAGTTGTGGTTGAAACATATAATTTTGTGGCTGATTTCACTAAATGACTGAGAAAAAAGGGTTCGCTTGCAGGAGCAGGTATAGGCGATGGAAACACTATGCCAGTCCCAACTGGTGAAAAAGTATCGCCATTGTCATTCGAAACATACACATTGTCGGCACTGCACATGCTATAAAGTGGACCATTATCTTCTCCTATAATTCTACGATTGTTCCAATAAGGTACACCAAGTGTAAATGAAGCTGCCCAATTACTACCGGCATCATCTGATATCCAGACTGCTCCAAGGTTTCCAGTTTTACCGCCCCAATAAAAATACGGTTTTCCACCTACACTTCGTTTGTGCAACGACCAAGGATTGAAGAAGTTACCAACTTGTTTATTTTTCCAGGTAAGGCCGTAATCTTCTGAATAAATCATGAATTGCATATTATAATCAGCCTTATCCGTTCCGTAAATCTTAGTATCACCCGGAAAAGTGTAAATTCCAGAGATTTTCTTGTATAATAAACTGGTATTATCCGGACAAGTTGTGCAGGTTTCATAAGCCGAAACTGTCCAAGTATCGCCACCATCTTGAGAATTCCAAATACCATTTCCCCATGTTGGAAGTACAATTACTGTTTGTCCATTATTTTGAATTTGAGTAAAATTGATAAGATTTTCTGCGTAAGTACCAAATACAGCCAATTTTGTAGGATTAAAATTTGTGTTTACCCAAGCTGTACCGTTGTATTTATAAAGTTGTAATGTTTTTTTAGTTCCATCGTCCGAAGCTGTTTCAACTACAATAGCCAATTTAAGAACTCCAAAATTTATCATAAAAACGCGTTTGCCCTGCAACCCGTAAGCAGTCCAGTCGCCACCATTTGCACTTGCTGATTGCCAGATTCCATCATTCGTTGCGACATATAATTTGCTATT
>JBBQCZ010000262.1:0-4031 GCA_038319215.1 Bacteroidales bacterium
TTTAAAGTAAGATTTCCTGTTGGATCTGCTGTAACAAGACTAAGAATAACTTCTGCAGGAATAACTGGGTCGCCATTAAGCAAGTCGTTATCAAAAACATTTAGAATATTTGTTTGCCCTAACGTACCATTTGCCACTGAACCAGAATCGTTAATCGCATCAATAACAGCTTTTACAACTATAACAGTTACAGTTGCTTGATCACAATTTGATGGATTTGCAATTTCGCATATTTCGTAAACAAGATAATATGTTCCAGCTGGAGTTCCAGCAGCTACAACAACATCTGTTCCTACTAAAGTCACATTTGGAGAAGTTGAACTTATAAAACCAATTGTAATATCAACTAGATTTACAGGCAAACCATTTAATAAGTCGTTAACAAGAACATTTGTGACAGCAGTTCCTCCATCATATCCGTTTACAGTTCCACTATCGTCAACAGCAATTATTTGCAATGCATTATTTATTGTTATTGAAGTAGTTACCGAACAACCAAAGCTATCAAATACTGTAAGATTATAAATGCCAGTAGTTAAACCACTAAAAACATTAGAAGCTTGAGGAGTTCCACCATTCAACGAATATGTATAACCTGGAGTTCCTCCACCAGCAGTTACTGTTATTTCGCCATCGTTACCATTATAATAGCTTATTTCTGCAGTTACAGATAAACCAATTGTTAATTCTGGCAATACTGTAACAGTAACACTAGCACAAGAAGATAATCCACATGAGTTTGACCATGCTGCAAAATAAGTTGTATTTACATTTGGCGATGCAATACTAAGATTATTTCCAGTACCTATTAATGTACCATTACAAGAACCTGTGTACCAATTTAAAGTTGTTCCGGAACCGCCAGTTGCAGTTAATACAATATTTCCAGCATCGTTAAAACAAACACTACTGTTATCAGAAACTGCCAAAGTTGGAGCCACTGGTAAAGGATTTACAATAACCTGAATTGGACGTTTATTTGGACTTATACAACCACCTGTTAAACCTTCTGCAACATAATATGTAAATGTTCCTACAGTAGCTGTAGATGGAATTATTGACAATTGTGGTGTTCCAGTTAATGATGTATAATAATATAAAGTATAAGCTGGGTTTGATGCTGTAGCAGTAAGAGGAACCGCAACTGCATTTTGACAATATGTTACAGGGCTTGTTACAGTTGGTAAAGTAATTAAATTTAATACTTCAATTGTAAACTCAAAATAACAAGATGTAGATCCTGGAGGAACAGCATAATATGTATTAACGCCTATTGTTCCAGGGAAAGGATTTGAAATTGTGTATTCAGTAGTCGATCCTGTTACCGGATATTGATTGTAATATCTGGATCCTGCAGGAAAATGTCCCGAAACTTCGGTTATTGCAACAGATCCACTAACGTTACATTCTGTAAATTGTAAAGTTGTTGGAGTACTAGAACAATTTGCTGTAACATAAGCTGACTCGTTAATGCTAATACGGAAAGGGGTTAAAATAGGTTCTCCAGTACATGTTCCAGTCATTTGATAACCTTGCATGTTAGAGTGATTGTGTATAACAGTTCCACTTATTTGTCCCACACCATCCATGTATCCTTGTACAACTATTTCTGCATCACAGTTTGTATTGGATAGTATTGTACAATCTTCGGTTACCTTTATTTTATAGGTTAAAGTCCCAAGCAATTCATTTGGATCTGCTGGTAAAGGCAAAGTGCCAATATCCCAAACAATTGAACCATTTGCTCCCAAAGAAGGATCAAAATATACATTATTTGGTGTTGGCAAAGGAGCAAAAAATATCTGAGCAGAACTACTTACATAAGAGGAAGCAAATGCAATAGGAATAATTAGCTTTGCATTATCAATCGGTTCTGTTCCTTTATTTTTAACATCAATCGATATTTCTATTTCGTTTCCAGGCATTGCAATTAAAGGATTTCCTGTAACATAAGGAACCGCATTAATGCTTTCTATTGTTGTTTGCGCTTCTGGTGTTGGAATGTATGCATCAACAGACATCGCCATCATAAATATAGTGTATGTGTCTTGTGTGGTTCCATATCTAAAATTTGCAGAAGTTTGACTGTTTTTTATTACAGCATTTCCAGCATTTGGAATATTAAACATTGAAATATCCAAACCTGTATTATTTACCAAATTTGGATTCCTGGTATTTCCGCCAGTAAAAATAGAACTATTAAAAAAGTTATTTGTCGAATTTCCTGTATGACTTAACCCAATCCAGTTTGTATTGGTGTGATTCCTGATTTGTAAATAATCGCCAGAAATGCTTCTGTCACCTTCTCCACCAATTACACCAAGTTTCATGTTTACATCACCACTTTGTATGGTATTAAACCCAGAAACTCCAATAGTAAAATCAGCTGTTACATTTCCTGCAACATAAGCATGTCCATCAAATACTGTAACATCTCTCCAATTCATTTTGGAATTTTCGTAAATAACTATCATTCCCCATCCGCCATAATAACCTGTACTTCCACCATTACCTTCGCGTAGGGCAACATTACCAACAAAATAATTACCAACACCATATTGACGAACATAATCTGTAACCTCAGCATAAGCCGAATACATTTGTCCATGATTTGTCACAGGATAATAAATATCATTTGCATTTGCAGTTAATGTCGTGTATGCAGATGCTCCCGGTCCTTTTAAAAGAATCTTTTGCTTATCGAAATTTACAGTTACGCTACCTTTGGTAACAGAAAACGTTAATGGGCTGTTTCCGCCATTATCCGACCTGCCAGTCCAGTATAATCCTGCATAAACAATATTAGAACAATCTGGATTTGCTCCGTTTTCAGTCGAAAAACCAAGTACTGCCGATGATGAATTTAATGTCGTAGGATCACTATCAACATCTACATAGATCATCGAAGTATTGTTCGAAGCATCGACGTCATAATTAGACGGAGTTAAATTTGTATTTCCCAATAAAGTAAAATCACCTTTTACGTTATAAATTACTTTACTTGGTGTAAACTGCGAACTTCTCTGGGTAAACGATTTAATTACCTGAGCGTTCATATATGATAAAAATCCCGATAATAATATTATCGTGAAAATTGTCTTCTTCATAATCGAAGTATTTTTTGGTTGGTAAATATTTGCTTTCATAGTTTTTTTTATTAATTGTTACTCGGGTATTGATACCAAATAAATAACTGATATTTTTTGTGATGTATTTCCAACAACTAAATTTGATTTTACAAATTCCGAATTGCAATCAAATCCGCATTGAAAAACAATATATTTTAAGGAGTTAAACCCAACAAGTTTTTCGAGATTAAGGGCTGAAATATCTTTCTTAGATTCAACATTGAACCTAATCATTTCAATAGTAGAAAATTCAGAATTACGTTTGTACAATCCCGAAATGTCTTTGATGTTTAAATCAATTACAACAGGATTTGAAACTGCTTTATTTTTTAATTCACCTCCATTAATTACTAAGCCTGGATTATAGTCATAATAAAGACCTCGTATTTTCTGAGCTTCACTTAAATTTGATTTGGGATCTGCTTTTGCCGTTGTCGTTTTCAATTCTGAAAGTTGCTCATCCATAGATGTAATTGTCTGTGAAATAGCATTATTACTGAAAATAACTGCTAATAAAGATATCCCAAACGCAAGGAAAGTCTTCAAGTTGATTCGTTCTTTTATCTGTTTAATTGTTTTCATTTTCTCTTTTTTTAATTTTTGACTCTATTTAGACCACTTCTAAGTTCAGAATTTTTAAACAATAGAAAATGCATTTTGTTTAAGAAAATTCGATATTATTTTTAATTAATTTTACAACACATTGCTATGTGTTTGATAATCAGTCTTATAAGCAAGTAGATTATTTAGAAATATGATGTAAAAAATAAAAATAAGTTTTCATAATTCAACAATTAAAAGCATATTTTGTATTTTTCCGAATTGTTGTCTAAAAAAGTTATTAAATGATGTTATGTTACAAATTTGAGAACACAAAACGAGCTTTATTGTCTAGATCGTGAA
>JBBQCZ010000263.1:0-4009 GCA_038319215.1 Bacteroidales bacterium
TACGTGCCGGGAATTATAATTGTCGTTGAACAGGAGAGCTTGGCCGAATGAATTGATACTAAACAGCCCATCCGGGGAGGAGGGTGATTTTGTACGCATGAAATTTTACCCACCTACCACAACGAGTAGGGAGTTTTACCCCGCAGGTTGCCCTGAAGGGCTGAATCAAAATTACGGCAAGTGATTCACGGGGCATTAGCCGGGTTCTTTTGGTTCACAACAGGCAGTAGGGAAGGGAAGGCCACAACCGAAAAGTACATCCATTCAGGGCGGATTGACACCATCCCCCAGGAGGACCGGAAACAGATGCCATTGGGCACCGGTCAGCATCGAGAAAAGCATAACAAAAATTAGCATTCAAACATGAAATTTGATACTGTCATGCAGATTGGAAATTGAGGTAGCAAGATGCTACTTTGCACCTGGTTTCACGAATGCAGGGTTACCTTGGTCAAGATGCGGTGGAAATATGTTAACTTTGTAATCACCACAATCTTGAGAGTCCAAGACGCAACTCTGGCAACTTATGTCATTTATTGAGTCGAAGACTGGGGAGAGTTCAGGTTGGAGTAGTACTATAAGTGCAACAGACTAAAAACTGACAGACAAGATATGGAAATTCAATTCGCTGGAATAGCTGGAATCACACAGCACTGCATAGATGCAGTTTTAAGATATTTGCAATTTGGCGATTCGATAACAAAGCTTTTAATTCTCACCAACAATCACAATCATGCTTTAGTTCTTTACACAGAGCAAGATGAGGTCATCGCGATCAAGGCAGGATTTGCTTCTGGCTATCCAGGAGAAGGTCCACGCGGACTTGCTTATATTCTTACGCTCTTAAATACACTCGAGATTGAAATCAATGAGTTTGATGTTGCAAAGAAGGTCATCGAAAAAATCGATTGCTCGTGTCTAACAGACTCCGAATTAGATAAAATAGTAAACTCGAGGCCTGTAAGGCCAACTCGTTGGCGCACCTATATTTATGATTACGGAAACAAGTATTCAACAAAAGAACTGCTGGCAAGGTTTCCTCATGTTATCCCTTTTACGATCATTGATTCCAGGCTATTTGATCTTTCAGTCTCATTTTGGGATGCTCCAGGTGATAAAATTCTTCAGGGATTCAAAAGGCTTGAAGGTCTGATTCGCGAACGCTGCGACCTTGATGATCATGGTAGTAAACTGTTTCAGAAGGCATTCCTTGGAGATAAGTCAATTTTGCTCTGGCCCGGCTTGAATACTGGAGAGATTACAGGCCGTGCTAATCTGTTTATCTCTACATATGGGGCTTTCAGAAATCGGAGAGCACACAAAGAAATAGAAGAGGATTCAAAAAGCCAATTAACTGAATTCCTGGCATTAAATTTGTTATTTATATTGGAAGCTGAATCAACAGTACGATCTAACAATGACAATCTAAGTGTATCAGTCAATACTGATACCAATTCATAATTGACAGAAAAATATGCTAGAAAACGTGACTGGAAAGATCAGACGTCAAAACACATCTTTTGACACCAGAGTAATTCTATATATCTCCTGATATGGACCTGGAAAGATTGATTAGAAATATCTTAACCACGATTACAAACATCCGAAGTTACTTTCGTATATCATTTCAATTGTGGAGTTATGGGATATTATCGTCCGCATGATTCCTTGTTAACTAATATCGGTATTTCATAATGAATTATGAAAAGACACTGAAAAAAATTTGTCGACTTCCAAAAGTGACACCAGACTTAATCGTTAATTTGTTCAAAAAAGATGAAGGTATTGATGTAACAGTTGTTTCAATGAATATTGGTAAGCCGGGATTTGAAATCATAACAGATTTGGGTGTGTGTTTTGTTACTGAAAGAAAAATCGACCACTATAACAAAACAATGGGTAGAGCAACTTTAATACAAGAACGAATGCTTAAATTGGCAATCCCTATCCCCTTGCATATTGGTCTCGGAACAATAACTCAGAATCTTGCTAGAATATATAAATCAAAGTCCCCTCAAAAGGAAGCCGACCTTTGGCTATATGATGTTGTTACAATCGAAACAGCGCTAGCTTATTATAATAAATATTTTTCAGTTAGTGAATCATTAAAGGAATACAAGACAATTATATTTGAATCTATTGAAGCTTTCAACATGGGCTTAGAAAATATAGCAATCATGTCTCTAATTCCTGTTTTCGAAGGTGGACTTAGAAATATTCAAAACATTGTTCTTAATGAAAATTCAAATAATGTTAGCACCAAAAAATATAATAAAGGTCTGAAAAATTTAATATTAATTTGGGGTAGACGTAAGTTAACAGGTTATGCTTGGCACCCTGGTAAAGATGACGGCACTGATGCTGAAATTGATTTTCTCACACACATATGTCCCCAATCTGATGTAATAAATGCTTTTCGACTTTTTTTTAAGGACGTCTTGTACAAATCCAACAGTCACAATATTGGCGGCTTAAACAGACATATAATTGTCCATATGCTGCGAAATGATTTTAAAAATCCAACACACTTTTTCAGGTTACTTTTAGCGTTAACACATATCACTTTTATCGAAAGTTTGTATAATCCTAATGTCCCGTTTCATTGGCAAGGTATCGATGAAAAAGATAAGAAAATAAGTGAGTATATTAGACTATTGCAATTGTTGATAAGTTGCCACCGCAGACCAATATTGAGCGACCTAAACCTTGCAGAATATGGGGTTGTAAGCAAAACATTTACATAACGACAAATGTTTCATAACTACCATAGAGAGAAAGGGAAAAGATATCTTTTCAGGAGTTAAGATATCTCCTGAGGACATGGAAAGACTGATTGGAAATAGCTGGACTTGGAAGTTAGAAACGGGTCAGATTAAGTCAACAATTTGGTTTTACTTAAAATACTTCTTTAAACTGGGTCTTTTGGTTGTTTTAGCCTCCTCATCTATCATTGGACCAGGGATTCTTGCAATTTGGCTTTTTGACCCAGCATTGTTGAAAGAATCCTCCGTGGCTAAACTAGTTTTGCTTTCCTTATCCTTTATGTTGCCGGTGGTAATCCTCAACTCATTATCTTTAATGTCAGCTTGCGAGATTACTGCAAAGATTGATATAGATCCATTCATGGGATGTTGGGTGGGATGTTTTGTAACGCTATTCCAATCAATAGTCAGCCTAACCGTTTGCTATTTTTTACAATATCGTCTTCATGCACTTTATCTTCTTATGTCAGCAATCGTTATAATGTTGATCGTAATATTTGCTCGTAGGGTGCCCGAGGAATTGATAGCAGAACATTAAGATTTGGATGTTTGTTTGAAAAACACTGTTTTGAATTAATTATGATGGGCCTTCAGGGCATGTTGCCATCATGCCCACCATTCGACCAATATACCACCGTTTTAAGGCTGATTAGACAAAAATAATTCCTTTTGTCTAATGTCATTGCTGTAAGTACAAAATTAACTACTACGCAGCTTGAACATATACGTTAGGAAGAGTATAAGACGAAGAAAAAGGAGAAAAATTTTGATGCTTCAAAAATGCGAAAAAATACAAAAAGAAGTCTACTTAGAGGAACATAAAACTACACACTCCACATCAAGAAATGGTTCGGATGAAGATTTTAGTTTCTCTGTCATCATAGACTGTGACCACGCTGAAGAATGTGGCATTCAACTGCCAGTACAGGTGAATTGTGATCTGATTAAAAAATTGAACAAGAACAGGAGCGCATAAACCCAACATCCGAAATGAGACCATATAAGGAGAGTCATGCCAGAAGTTAGCCTAAGTCTCCAAGCAAAAGCCGAAGATCACGTTGAGGTGGTATCAGCCACCTTCAACGAATCGGAGATTGATCTCCTTCACCGTTTTGATGAGTTCGTAGTTCGCGTACGCAAAACCACACTTCTTCAGCGAGGAATGCCAGCTGTTACAAACATCGATTGGAATGTGGGCGAAGGAACGAAGTGGACCTGCCCACCATACAAGAACAACGAGCTCCATG
>JBBQCZ010000264.1:0-3959 GCA_038319215.1 Bacteroidales bacterium
GTCGCGTTGGGCAGTAATTTCTTCGTTATTTTGTTGTATTTCAATAAATTGTTCCGCAAGAAGATTGTTTGCTTTTTTCTTTTGAAAATACAATCGTAAAACTAAAATTGAAAAAAACAAAAAAATGATAAGTCCACCTATCACCGAAAAAGTTATTATTTGTTGCTTTTTATTTCTTTCATCTTGACTTATTATTACTTGTTTATCGAGCTCTTTCTCTTTATTTAATTTTTCAATCTGAAGTTGTTTTTTCTCTGATTCAAATTTGCTTTCTGCTTCAGCCAAAGCTTTTGATTTTTCTTCTGAAAATAATTCATCGTTAATTTCTATATATTTTATGGCATATTTTAGTGATAGCGTAGTATTACCAAGCTTTCTGTATATGTACATTAGCGTAAGCGAAGCAGTTTTTTTTCTAGGTAAAGAATTTAAGTCTTCAGCTATTTTATTTGATTTTATTGCAAATTCTAGCGCTATTTTCAAATGCGCTTTTCTTTTTTCTCCCGAAAGAGAATCCGAAAGTTCTTGGTATAAAGTACTTATGTTGTTATACAAAGTTGACAAACCCTCTTTATCGTCAAATTTTTCATCAACCTCCAATGATTTATTGTAAAATTCAATTGCTTTTTGATAATCCTTTTTATCTTGATACGCCCCTCCAATATTATGACATACAGATGCCATTCCTTTCTCATCTCCAATTTCTTTTCTTAAGTTTAAAGCTTGGAAATAATAAAATAATGCCTTATCGATATTGTTTTTGCCGCTATAAGAACTGCCAATATTATTATAACAGCTAGCAAGATTTCTTTTGTTATTGCTTTTTAATAGTATCTCAATGGATTTGTTGTAATATTCAATTGCTTTATTGTATTCTTTTTGTATTTGGTATAGATTGCCAATGTTTGTATAGCTTGTTGAGAGGTCGTTTTTATTATTTGATTTTTCAGCATATTTTATAGATTCTAAATAGTTGTTTAACGCTTCATTGTATGCACCTTTATTTTGATATGAAACGCCAATATTAACATAGCAAGTGCTTAAATTATTCAATTTATTCAATTCAATAAATAATTTAGTTGCCTTCTTATAGTTTGTAATGGCAATGTCGTATTTGTTCATGTTATCATAAACAACTCCCATTGAATGGTAGCATAGAGCTTGCCCTGTTTTATTGCCTGTAGATAAATATATTTTTAATGCTTGCAATAATGATTCAAGAGAACTTCTATATTGGTACTGATTGTTTAAAACTAATCCAATATATCTTAACGAGTTAGCTTTCTCGTTATAAAAATTATTTATAAGGATGGCATTTGTCCCTTTTTTAATATTTAAATCAGATATTGTTATTGCTTTTTTATAAACATTAATTGCCGAATCGGGATAAGTGCTTTCAAGTGAATAGGCAATATCATTGTTGAGAATTGACACCTTAATGCTGTCGTTTTTTGCTTTGTTGAATTCGTTCCATAAGGAGTCTAATTGACTGTCCTTCGCATTTACATTGCAATTAATTAGAAAAAGAAATATGAATAACCAAAACCTCATACAATTAAATTTTAATTCCAAAAATAGTTATATCATCAACCTGCTCGTGCTCACCTTGCCATGTTTTTAAAAAGGTTTCGATTTTCTCTTTTTGTTTTGACATTTGTTTTTGGCTATCAGCAATAAGTATTTCTTTTAACGGCTTGTATTTTATTTTTTTTCCTTTTGGGCCGCCAAACTGATCGGCATATCCGTCGCTCATTAGATACATACAATCGCCTTTTTGAAGCACTAGGTCCTGTTGATTAAAATTGTCCATGCGATCATGAATGCCGATGGGCATTTTGTCGCCTTTGAGTTCGAGTAGTTTGCTGTTTGCTGTTTGCTGTAAGTCGTTAACTGCTGGCAGTTGGCTATTAGCTGGCTCACTTCTGTTTTCAGTTTGGGCAATAGCCATAGGCCTCTCGATAGCTATCGGGAGGCTAACATCCGTATTCTTTACAATGTAAAGTGGGTTGTTGGCTCCGGAGAACTGCATTTCAAGGGTATCAGTGTTAATCATACACAAAGCGATGTCCATGCCGTCTTTCACAGAAATCTGATTACCTGAAGATGTATTGTCCTGCTGAAGTGCGCTGATTACATAAGAACGGATGTAGTTGAGAATTTCTGATGGGGCAGTAATGCTATGACTTTTAACAGCATCATTCAATGCCGCAATACTCAACATCGACATTAGTGCCCCTGGAACGCCGTGTCCGGTGCAGTCTCCCACACATATAATTAGTTTTTTCCCAATTTGTTCGTACCAGTAGAAATCACCCGAAATAATGTCTTTGGGTTTGTATAAAACGAAATGTTCAAAGGGGAATAGTTTGAGTTTATTTGCCGAAGGTAAAATGGCCGATTGAATACGTTTTGAATAATGAATACTATCGGTTAATTCAGAGAGTATATATTCAATCTGACTTTTCTGATTTACAACCAAATCTCTTTGACTTGTAATTTCATCTCTCTGCGCTTCAATTTCATCTCTTTGTGCAGCAATCTCCTCTTTTTGTTGGAAGATTTCGACATTCTTTTTTTTTAATGCTGAGTTGATTTTTTTCTTCATTCGGTAACCTCTATATATATTAAATGCCAGAAGTCCAATCAAAATAATAACAATTATCAGAAAGTACAGGACTAGTTGTTGCTTTTTAATATCTTCGAGTGACTTACTTAGTTTTAGCTTTTGTTCAGTTAGCAAAGTTCGCTGATTGCCTATTTCATTCTTTTGTTGAGCCAACACCTGTTTTTGTTTTTCATATTCCTTTGCTTGTAATAGGAGTTGTTCTTTTTTTAATACTATTTCTGTTTCTTGACCTTTTATGACGCTTGTTTTTTCATTTAAAATCCGGGTTTTTGCTGTGATTTGTTCAATTTTCTCTTTAAGGGCTCTTTGACTTGAAAATAATAGCTCAGTTTGCTCATTCAGTGTTTTTTCTTTCGCTGAAATATCGTCGGATAGATTTTTGACTAGTTTTTCCTTGATTTTTATTTCTTTACTCTGTGCCTCAAGTGTAAGTTGTTGTTGTGAAACAAGTTCTCTTTCAATGGCAAGAGAGTCAATGCTTTCCTGATACATTTGCTCCCAATCTTCTTCGTATTTTTTGGCAACGGTAAAGAGTAGGGGATTGACTTTCATTCCCCTGCTTTCGATTTCTTGTTTGTTAATTTCAACTTTTTTCAATGAGTTTTTAGGAAAAAAATTGATCATTGTTTTGTTGTAATTATTACAACTATCAGTAATCATAAGGGTTGACCAATCAGAGATTTTTTTGTCAATTCCAGGAACATAGTTATTCATTTCTCTGCCTACATACAATATGTGAGTGTATTTTATATGCCCAGTATCTGGAAAATATAGTACTTCAATTTTCTTCCACTTTATTATTCTGTATTTGCAAATTTTCTGAAGCAGTTCAAACATTGCAGAGTCTTGACTACAAACGCCAATTATAAATTTATCTGTTTGGAATTCTTGTAATCTCTTGTTTTTCTTCCATCCGGTATAAACTCCGAAATTATAGATATGTTCAGCTATAATTCGTTCTTGTAAAGTTACATCCTGCGACATACCCTCTACGAAAGCGAAAATAGAGAAAAGAATAATAATCACGCCCCTTTTCATATCCTTAATTTGTAGCTAAAGTAAATATATTTTGCCAATTAAGTCAAATAATACTTGATTTTCGGGCTAATTATTCAATTTGTTGTTAATACCGGCATTTCCCAATATTCATGTAATGTGCATTAATTAAGCCTATTAACAGTGCCGCTGTTGAAAAGTTGTTAATAAACAGATTGAGTTAACCAATCTACAAAGACTAATTTTGTAAAATGAATAATCAGGTTACAAGTCTTTCCCAGTATTGTTTTCAGTTATTACTAATTCACGATTGCGTTATTATACCTGGGTTTGGAGG
>JBBQCZ010000265.1:0-3945 GCA_038319215.1 Bacteroidales bacterium
TCTTTGGCACGCATTTCCCAATCATTTTCATTCATATTATTTCGTTCCTTATAATTAGATACAAATATAATTATTATTTGATAATACAACAATAAAATGAACGAATTATTTTAAATTTATTTGTGATTTAGTTCACCCCAGGTTGCGGCTATGTGGAGTGTGGAATAGGAATAGAAATTATCTTTTCAAAGTTCCCACGAAGCCAAATTTTTAGATTTTGGTTTTAATTTTTCTCGATAAAAGCCAAATGTAAAAATTTGGCGGTGTGCGGAAGCGCTCTGCACGAACGGTTACAGGTGATTTTCCACATTACACATAGGTGCTGTTACCAACTGACCGTTTTGTATGCAAGACATGTCATGTTGAATTCTCACAATTTTTCAATTTTGAAATTCTCAATTTTATTTCCACAATAAACCCTAACAACATAACTTCCTGGTGAAAGTTCTTTAATGTTAATTTCGGTTTCTTCGGAACTTACATTTTTAGTTAAAACAACTTGACCTACAGAATTAAGAATCTCGATATACGAAGCATTTTCGTAAGCAAGAATATTTACAAATACTCTATCTTTTGCAGGATTAGGATAAATTTTATATCCTGAGTTTGAATTTTCCTGTATGCTTCCCACTCCACAATCAATTACATTAACTTCTTTGGTTATTGTTTTGCTTTCGCCGTAGGCATCGGTTACAGTAATGTGTAATTCTTGCAAACCTGCTGTGGTTGGCGTGTAGAATTGCACTGGTTTTGCAATACATTGACCCCATGCATGATTTGTGAGTGTAGCTTCGGTTATGGTCTGTTCAAAATAGGTTTCACCTCCCCATTGCAAATCTACATGTGTAAGCCCTATTTCCACTGGTACAAATGTAGGGGGATAAAAAATACTGTCTATAACCTGTCCTGTACTTATTTCAATTGTGTAAGGCGCGGATTTGCCAGCTAAGTATGCATAAACGCTTATTGTGTCACTCATACAGATTGTCGTGGGCAGTTCAAGATCGATATTTAAATCTGGTAATTCTGCATTACTTAAACCATCCAAACCTAAACTGTCGGTTTTTACGAGCCAGGCTTGTTGTGGTGGCTCATAACCGTGTGTGTCATATTCGTTTCCATAACCAGCAAGTATAAAACCATTGTCGTTTGTTGGTTGTAGAACAGTTAAATATTGTTGTCTAGTAAGTGAATCTATTGCATAATAATACCTGTGCCATTTTATGTTCCCATCTGAATCTGTTTTAATCAGATAACCTCGATTTCTTGGATAATAGCTATAGGATGAGCCTAAAAGCATTAAATCACCAGAATCTAATTCAATTATTGAATTCAAATTTGATAACAATTCAATCTCTCCGCCTCCGGGATAATATGTGTAATGTCTGTAATAATTGGTTGAAATCAATTCCCCATCCTGATTTATTTTCCGCAAACATCCATCCCAGAGTATTTCACCGCTGCCGGTTCCGTATTTTGCAGCGGGATATCCGCCGCAGGCAAGATAACAGGAGTCTCTGGTTTCGATGAGACCGTTTATTGCTCCGTTACGATATGTGTTATGTCCAAAAACTCTTTCCCATACTATATTACTAGATGTATCTGTTTTAAGGAGATACCATTTTGCATGAATATCTGCACCAAGCCACGTAGAACCTCCGACAAGTAAATTTTTGTCTTTTGTTTCTATTATTTGTCCTCCATATTCAAGGGAATTATTGCCATACTTATTTTGCCAAATTAGATTTCCTGAACTATCCACTTTTGCTAAATACAGCCGATAAATACTATTTTCATAATCATAAATTTGTCCTGTTAGAAAAAAATCAGAGAAACTCGAATGTATATGATTAAAGACCTTTTTCCAAAGGGTATCATTTGAAATAATTTTAAAACTTTTTATATTAAACAAGCTGTCAAATGTGCTGATATGTGTTCCATAATATCCTTCGGTTGTATTAACATAGCCACTTGAAAGCGAGTATTCACTGATTATTTGTTTAAAATTGTTATTCCAACCCTCCCAAATTTGATTATTATCAACAATTGGTAGCTTTTTCCACACACGATATCCATTATTATCTACATAATTTATTGAATAACATCTTACCCCATTTGTGTTTTGGGTTCCTGTTACATATACGTATCCAGTGTCCACAGCAATTACACTGTTCATTACATTGGCCGCTGTATCCTCAATTATCTGGTTAAACACATTTTGTGCAAAAGCTACTTCTTGCATTAATAGTAATAAAATTATCAAAACTTGTTTTTTCATTTTGCGAAATTAAGACAAAAAGGCGAACCAATATGATTCGCCTTTTTATTTTTTATTTTGTTTTAGTAATTTTCACTGAATTCCTATTCCCATAACAATCTGATATTTCTATAATATAAACTCCTGGAGTATAATCATTAAGATCAAGTGTCTTAAAATCGGCAACCATGCTAAGTTCAACTCGTTGTAATAACTTTCCTTCCTCTGAATAAATGACTATTTCACCTTTATTACAGTTGTTTTCACGATTAAGTTTCATCGCTTTTAACAACAAATCGTATCCTTCGCTATAAGTTTTACTGAAATCGTATTCAAGAAATACAAATCCCTGAGTAGGGTTAGGATAAACTTTAAGTTCTGGCTTAAAAACATCATCAGGATTTGAATTTGCCACAACTGACTTTGGGGTCATTTCTTCCCAAGGCAATGGAGTATATTCAGTATAAACACTATCGGTTGCATACTCATAAAGAATTTCCGCTAATGCCGAATAAATCGGCGACTCATCCAACGCTGCATTGTAAAGCATTTCTTTTTTAGCGTCAAGGAATTTGGTGTCTTTCTCGTTATCATCCAAAATCGCTAGATAAACTTCGTTTACATCACAATATCTTAACACTTCATTATATTTTTCTTCTGGCAAGCCTGCTGCGAAACTTCTCAATTCCGCTATTGTAGTTAATGAAGCATTAAAATCAGAATTTGCCATCTGAAGCTTGTAAATGTTAATATAAGCATCACAAGAATGCGATTTTTGTTTTTCAAAAAATGATATTACCTGCTCTCTTGCTTTAGGCGTGCTGTCGTTGTTCATTGCATGGTTCATCAAATTGTTTTCCAAACTAAAAATTTCTTGCTGCACATTAGCAATTTGATATTCCAATGCTACTCTGGAGTTAAGACCAGTTTGATATGCCATTAGGAGATTTTTTAAGTTGCTATCAATATTTACTCCATCAATTAACTTGACTACCTTTTCAGGTAGAGGTGAATTTTCGATAAGTATTGCTACAATAGCCGCAGAAGGTGCTATTTCGTTACACAACAAAGCTGTTAAAACTGTATCGGTAAGATAGCCTTCGTTACGCAATATTTCATAAGCTTGCGCATAATTCTGATTATTCATAAGTGAAGCAACAGCTTTCATATATTCTGTATTCCCGAGGTCAACAATACTGTCATATCGCTGTTGCAATCTGGTTAATTCCGCTTCTAAATCACTAATGCCTGATATAACTATTGGCAAATCAATGATTATACCAGAAAGGTAATTTGATTGACAGGTGTTTGTATTTAAAAAGCCAATGCCAAACTGAGTATTTCCAACTACTCCAGTAACATTCGCAGTAAGCTCCCTGTAATAATCATTATTAACACTATAATCATCGTCATGTTGATAGTAACTGTAAGTTCCAAGATTAAACTGAGAATATGATGGCGCAATGCTCCTTGTAAAATCCCAACCGTTTGTGTTTATTTCGTGAAATTGATTTCCGGCAAGATCTGATGATGTTCCACCAGAAGTTCCCTGCAATTTCCTCATATTCCCATTAACCACGCCAATAGCAGTGTTATTATCAATAAAGTCGTTGCAACGAACTTGAAGACCGGTTAATCCCTGATGCTCTGGATTTAATGGAATATAATCCGAATTCTTTCCAACAATA
>JBBQCZ010000266.1:0-3902 GCA_038319215.1 Bacteroidales bacterium
CTTGAAATAATAACATTGGCAAGCGGAGATAAATCAACCGAAGGAACAAAATTTGCTGCCAACAAATCTATATCATGAGAAACTGATAGTCCTTTAATTAGTTTTTCAAAAACAATTCCGGGAGCTGTTTTCCCGATATTCATAGTTATTATCAATATTTTCATAGAAATATTTGAATAAGAGTTACACTTTAATATTTGATAAAGACTAAACTCTTATTTGATTTTAGATGATGTAAATTTATGGAATAAGACTTTCAAAAATATCTTTTCTGACTGAGTGATACCCAAAAGCCAAACTGAACAAATGACTGATATTACTGAAATAAAAACAATTAAAAAAAAATGTAATGCTGAATTTGTAAATCGGGTAGATATATAATATGGAATAATTGACCCGACAATGGAAACTGCAACGACCCTGATTAGTACCGTCTTGATGAAATTCTTTACTGGAAATGCAACGATTATCTTTAATACGATTAACCTAGCGAAGAGCGCCACCAGCGAAGCAATAATCGAAACAATAAAGGTCGATTGCGGAGCAAAACCGAGTTTTAACAGAATAAAAGACAAAGGCAGATTTAGTAAAAGAATTCCGCTTACAACCAGTTGATAACGTTTTACATTGCCAGAGGCTTGAGCCATAGATTGCAAGGATCCCGATAGGGAACTAATCAATACATCGATTAAAACTAATTGTGTAAAAATAACTGTATATTCAGGCACTATCTTTAGCCACAGTTTTAATATAAAATCGGTTTCTAACATAACTGGCAAAGAGAGTACAAATAGTAAATAATATGAATATTTTGAAGCTCTGAATATTAGAGAATTCATATATTGATGATCACCTATGGCATAGGATTTTGTTAATGGCGGGTTTACAGCAACCTGGAAATTAGTCACAAATCCATTTATGGCTCCCATAACCTGATAAGCAATTCCGCGGGCTGCATTAACTACTGGGCCAAAAAACACATTTAATAATAGATTAACTCCTTGATTATAGGTTATTCCCGCGAATACACCGAATAAATTCCAACTGGCGAAACTACTCATATTTTGAAACAGCTTTTTATCCCATGAAAAATGGAATCTGCATTCATCAAACTTTAAATTACAATATAAGGTATAGATAGAGCCAATTATTAAAGTAACAATAAGAACCAAAACGGCATAGAATTTTAATTTTTCAAATCCAAGCCATAATACAAGAATAGTAATGAACAATTTTAAGACTACTTCGAGAATGCTTATATAAGCAAAAACATTCATTCGTTCGTGGGCGATTATTATAGCATTGTATGGGACGTAAAGAATCGTAATTACAAATGAGAAGATCGAACTTTGATATACCCAATTAGCTGCTTCCATTCTTGCCGCGGGAATGTTGAGCTGTGTATTTAATAACCAGAGACCACCTGTTTCTGATAAAATGAGAACTATTACTGCAATTAAAGCATGGATTGTAATACTCATGCTGAATATGCGGTTAAGTTGAATGTAATCTCCCTTACCTATTTCATATGTCAGGAACCGTTGCGTGGACGCAGACATTGCATTATTTAGGAAACCAAACATCACAACAATTCCACCAACAACATTATAAATGCCAAAATCTTCAACACCAAGTGCACTTAAAATTACTCTGGAAGTATAAAGGGAGATAGCCATTGAGAACAGCAACCGAAGATAAAGCAAGGCTGTATTTTTTGCTATTCGTTTATTATTTTCTGTATTTGACATTTAATCTCCTTATATCTTCAGAACTTGGTTTTGGCATTTATGCACAGCGCATTAATAGATAGTAAAACTTCCGGTTTCGTATTTTAACCCCGGTTAAGTTGTTGTTTAAAGGTGCAAATTATTTTTGATTCGGACTTAATTTTCTAGCCCATTCGATATATTCTTCCAGACCCTTTTCCAAGTCAACGGTTGGAGTAAAATTTAACCTTTGGCGTGCTAAAGATATATCTGCCAAGCTATGTCGAACATCGCCTGCCCTTTCCGGACCATGTTCAATTTTAATCGGATTAATTTCATTTTTTGTTATCATCTCAACCAGACGATTAATAGTAACGCTTTTGCCACTAGCAATATTAAAAGCGCCACTGACTCCCAAGGAGTCTGCAGCTTTAATATTAGCCTGAACCACATCATC
Source organism: Bacteroidales bacterium (assembly GCA_038319215.1). Taxonomy (GTDB): domain Bacteria; phylum Bacteroidota; class Bacteroidia; order Bacteroidales; family ML635J-15; genus Bact-19. Next base: position 2,164 of record JBBQCZ010000266.1, read on the forward strand.
CACATGGACAAAATCGCGGGTTTGTTCCCCATCTCCGTAAATCAAAATTGGTTCGTTTCCAAGCATCCTGAAAACGAAAATAGGAATGGCATTTCCATAGGCATCAAAACGTTGATTAGGGCCAAATACATTAAAGTATCTAAGGCATACTGCCTCAATTGAATACAACTTTGCATATGCTAAACTCAGCTTTTCTTCGCATAACTTTGTGCAGCCATAAGGTGAGTCCGGCTCAACCTGGTGGTCTTCTTTTATTGGTATGGTTTTCAACTCGCCAAAAATACCTGCCGAAGATGATGTCACAATTTTACGAACTCCCTCTTTTCTTGCGGCTTCCAAAACCTGAATTGTACCAAGAACATTTATTTCAGCATCGGTTATGGGGTGGTCAATAGATCTTTTGTTCCCGACAGAAGCGGCAAGGTGGAATACAACCTCTGCACCGCGCATTGCTTCTACTACCTTCGGTTTATCTCTTACATCTCCTTCGACAATGTGCACGGAAGGGAATGGATGAAGATTACTCCGATATCCTGATGTGAAATTATCTAAAACGGTAACAGAGTTTCCATTTTCAATTAAATTCTTTACAAGATTTGATCCAATAAATCCTGAACCTCCTGTAACTAAGACTTTTGTACCTATCATTCGTCTGATTTTATTACTTTTTTAAAATTAATGATTCGTGAATTAGGGTAAGAAAATTTATGTTATTACCCATGTAGTAAACAGGCTGTATTGAGAGTATTCATTTATTATTGGTTCAGTCAGATTCTCTTATCCCTTCGCGTTTTTCAAGTATTTCCGTATAAATACCAATTATCCTGTTTGTAATAGATTTTTCTCCAAATCGGTTGTAAATATCTTCAATTAAAAATTCAGGATTGTAGTTCATTGAATTATGGTACATAAATAGCATAGCTTCCGCTAAGGCATCTTCGTCATTTATAGGGATTAAAAGTCCATTGCTACTATTCACAATGTCTTCAGGTCCTCCACATTTTGTAGCGATAACAGGTATACCACAGGCAAGAGCTTCTGCATAAACTACTCCAAATGTTTCATATTCTGATGGTAAAACAAAACAAATAGATTCTTTATAGATTTCGGGCAATTTTGTATTCATCACGAAACCATAAAAAGATACCTTATTATCAATTTTTTTATCATGAACCAATTTTTGCAAACTCAGAAGCATAGGGCCAGTTCCGACAATTACCAATGATATTTCATCATCTACTTCACAAATACGCGCAAAAGCGGAAATGGTCAGATCGAACCGTTTGCTTGGTAACAAGCTTCCAATCGAAATAAATTGTTTGTTCTTCTTTTTATTTAACTGCTTTCTATTGTTTAAGAATGACGTTGGTATAATATTTGGAATAACAGAAACTTTCTCTACGCCCAAAGTTTTAATATGCTTCGATAAATTTGTTCCAACTGCGATTAATGAATCACAATTTTTGTATGCTTCATTTAAAACTCTTTGTTTGCGTTGAATACTGCTGATACCAGGCAACATCATTGAGCCATGCTCTGTAATTACTAATGGTATATTAAATTTCTCTTTAATTTTTGCCCCGGTTATGCCTACTTCTCCAAAATGTGCATGTAAAATGTCAGGTTTGCCAAAGTCTTTTTTAATTTTTTCAAAGGCCCAAAAAACAATTAGATTTGCTAAATTTTGCCCGGTACTTTGGAAAAACGGACCCCACGGAAATGAAATTCTCCACGTAGAT
>JBBQCZ010000267.1:0-3882 GCA_038319215.1 Bacteroidales bacterium
ATCTTCATCCCAATCTAAATTATCCTTTTTAATATTTTCTAGCTCTTCATTATAATATCCCAAATCATGAAGAGCACCCACAATACATATTTTAAAATTCAAATCCTTAAATTCCATGATAAACTATTTTATATTTTAACGTTTTGCAGCTACAAGAAGTTGGCGATTTTTACCACAAATGTTCATACGAAGCACAAATGTTTGTTGAACCACAAAACTGTCATACGAAGCACTGAACCGCCAATTTTTTGTAGGTGCTGTTAGCTGCTGCCCTGCTGTTCGGACGAAGCGGTCTCCATCAAAGTAGCAGAAGAATTTCATCTAATGTCGTAACTATTTGTTCTAATGTCATGTTTGATGGTAGTCCAACTTTTAAACGCTTACCATGCGCCAAATAATTTCTAAAGTCAATTATTTCTTTTAAGTCGTCCTTATATTTTGGATGAGAGTCAAGAAACTTATTGAATCCAGCAAGATTAAAAATATCTGATTCGTCTTTGACAAATGCAACTCTGAAATTATGCATTGGTTGCCCAACGGAATAACCGTTATGAACTACATCTTTTATTAAAACCGATGAACTATTTACTTTGTCAAATACCAGTCTTTCAAACTCCCCTACAATTGTCAGAATTGCATTCTCCTTATTAAATTGTTTTATCTCTGAAAATTTAAGATTGAGTGAAGTCAGTTTATTTTTTTGTAGTATCTGTCCAATAAAAGGAAACTGGATTGTATTTAAAAAGGTTGTGTTACTCTGAATTCTTCTCTCGGCTTCTGTCCCTACATAGTTAAGGATATTTTCTATTGCAAGAAAATTATTGTAAGTCAGCAGTAAGTCACTTGAATTTATGTTAATCATTTTACGCTGAAATTACCTCGTCAAGTAAATTGATTAATTGAGCTTTATCAAACACAATTTGATTTTGCAAATTTCTGTTTACAATAAGCAGCCATTTATCTGCTACTTTTTCACGATGCAGAATGAGCATAATTGGTTTTCCAAAGTTGTTTATGTTGATATCAATTCTACCTTCTGCTCCGATAACAAATGTTCCAACTGGTCTAAAGGTTATTGGTTTGCCAATGTTTGGTTTTATTGTCAGGATAGAAATATCATAGCTCCCTGATATTTCTTCGTTAATGCTATACTTAACAATTTCGTGTTTGATATTATCTTGATATGGCGTTATCCATTCAATAATATTTTGAAATAAAGAATTAACGGAATTCTGCCATTTCACAACTTCACTTTTTACATTGCTTCTCGTTTGGTCTTCCTTCTCTTTATTTTGCTGCAATTTGTCTGCAAGTGTTTCATAGGAAATTTCAAATGTTTTTCCTTTCGGGTTGTTCAGTTCTAATGTCGCATACCCACAATCAACAATTTTGTGGTTGATGTTTATTTGTGCTGTCCTTGTGTAAAGTAATTCCCTGTCAAATGTTGGTAAAGGATAAGATTGAGTTGAACCATTCGGATATTTTTTGTGAACCATTATTGAAATGTGCAATAAATTTTCAATACTGTCGGAAGTAATCTGCTTTATTGTTATTACATCCTCTTTGAGGTCGGATAACTTTTTGTCCGTTGTTAGAGTGAAAGATTTCATTTATATATTTTTGTCAAAGTTAATATTTTTCTGTTTATTTCTTGCAGTCAGTTTCAAGTTTGCACTGTCTCATAGGGTTGCAGCTAACTATTATACATGTATGATAAACCCATACAATATTCCCCAAAATTAGTAAAAAGTATGAGATATTAATCCTTTTTTCACTTTTTTTCTAGCGTTTATTTGCAAATTATTTATCAGCAAATTGTATGGAATATTTATAGTATCGAATTTTATTGAAATTCAAGATTCAGGGAATCTCTATTTTAATAGACCTTCTAATTGTTCGTAATCTCCAACCATTTCAAGTCCTGTAATATTTGAGCTGTCTTTAAAAACTACGTTTCCCTTTTTTTCCAACATGGTTATATTTAGTGTAGCATCAATACTTTCAGGAATCCTTCGATCCATAGAACCATTAGTAGGGGCTTTAAGCATACCAGCATTGTTTGATCTGGCACTTATTATAAATGTGTTTTTTCTATTCTTAATTGTTATCTTCAATAAATTTGAATCAGCAATCTCCAATTGTAGTTTTGAAGAGCGATAAGTAGCAAAGTGATATATCTCATAATTGTGATAAAAAAAACCTAAAAATCCGGTAAACGATTTACCTCGCCATGGTATATCAGCAATTGAGAGCATGAAAGAACTATTGGAGTCGTTAAAATGATTGCTTTGCATCCAAATCCAGGACGAAGGCATGCTTGATCCCCAATCCTTTTCAATGTAACCTTTGCCTCCAGTAAAATCGTAAACTTCTTGGTTGACAATAAGTTTGCCTTTTAAATTATGTGTTAGACTTACTACACCATGATAACATTCCATGAATGGTACAAAACGATACCATCCCATAATACCAGGGTCCATTAAGCCTCCCGATTTATACTCAGTAAGCTTGTACATTTCTATTTTTCCCGATACTGAGGAATCATTATCCTTTATATCAAGAATAATACTATCTCTTGAGAAATAGTTCTTGCCTATTGATATAGCAAATTCTTTTTTTGAGAATGAGAATTCTTCAATGGGAAATGAATAGTACTTGGTTTGAGCTGTAATCCCATTAATTATTTGAATAAAGGCATGTTGTTCTTTACCATCACTAGACAATGAAATGCCCGGAATTACACTAAGAATAGATGATTCGTCTTCTGCTACCATTTTAAAATACCAACCTTCAAAGTATTTTATTTCTCTTTTATTTCCTTGAAAAATATCAGTATTACCTGCCTTTCTAAGATTGTATAATGGTAAGTTTTTATGCTGATAGAAATAGATTTCCTTTTTTAACTCTTGCGCATGTGAAGAGAAAATAGCAAAGCATAAGGATAGAAATATTAATAAATGGAGAACATAAGTATTTTTTATCATCATTACTGATTCTATAATTTTATTTATATTTTTCAATTAAGTCTTTTCATTCATTTAACATGCATTTGTCTAAAGCAGAAGAAAGCTATAATACTTGTACGCTAAACCCATACAATATCCCCCAAAATTAGTATAAAGTATGAAATATTCATACTTTTTTCACTTTTTTTTCTAGTTTTATTTGCAAATTATTTATCAGCAAATTGTATTGAAATTCTAGATTCACGGAATCTAACGCGAGTATGGTTCGATAAAAAACTCGCAAATCGAAACTCTGAATTCAGCGAATAGGATGGTAATTAGCTGCAGCGAATTATACAATTTTAAATACTGTCTATTATGGCTTTTACTAAAACTCCAATCTTGTTTAACATTTCAAGATTATTAATATTTCGATTAGCTACTATTTCAATTTGAAGAGTATCTGATTTCGTGAGACCTGATATAACAATTATTTTTTCGTCAAGAACGGATTTAGAAACTATTGGATTGTTAAAAATAGATTTTGCTATTATTTCATCCTCGCTTTTGAGTATAAATCTTTTATCTAGGTCTTTCGAATTTGTAGTAATCTTATTCTTTGTTAAGAATGATAAAATTCTATCAAAAAAATCTGCTTGTGTTAGACTAAATTTTACTTTCTGATTAAAATTTGGAATTACAACGTGTATTTTTAACGGTTTTGCGTCAGATTCTGTAATAACTATAGCTGCATTTTTATAAGAAAATGTTAACTGAAGTCTTGAGAACTCTCTTGAAATTGTATTTATTGTTTTCAGTTCCCCAGAATTATTTTTAGAAAATTCATTCCAAAAATCTTTTTTTTTAGTTACGTCTTTTAATCCTGTTGTTCCCATGAGCAAATGGTTTTTGTAAATTGGTGCTAACTATCATATCC
>JBBQCZ010000268.1:0-3875 GCA_038319215.1 Bacteroidales bacterium
ACAATCCTTCACTATAAAAAAGTTGTCCGTGGCGACTTGTCGCGATTGCTAGTTGGTGGGATTATGTCGAGTCTGGAGCCAGAGGCGTTATGGCAGGAGACAGGCGTAGTTCCCAAAACAGGTGTCCTTAATTATCCAAATGCTCTGGATGATAATACAGACTTAGTAGTGGATGAAATGATTCCAGACTACTCGCTTTTTGATGAGCAGGAATATGGTTACACTTTATTGAAGGATAGTTATTTTGGTTACAGTACTCGCGGTTGTGTTCATAAATGTGACTTCTGTGGAGTTCATCGCCTTGAACCAAAATTTATTGAGTACCAAGGGTTAAAACCATTTATCAAGGGTATAAATGAACGTTTTGGTGAAAAGGCACATCTCGTTTTATTCGATAACAATATCCTCGCTTCAAGCAAATTCGATGAGATTATATCCGATATCCTCGACCTCGGTTTTCATAAAGATGCGAAATTTGGACCAACCCGAAAGCAACGTCATTTAGATTTTAATCAAGGAACGGATTCTCGATTAATGACGGAACATCATGTTGAAATGCTAAGTAAAACGGCAATCAGTCCCTTACGGATTGCTTTTGATAGTATCCGCTATAAAGAGCTTTACTGTGAGAAAATTAAGCTTGCCGCAAAGTATGGCATCAGAAATCTTTCAAACTATATCCTGTACAATCACAAGGATACTCCAGAAGATTTTTGGGAAAGATTGAAGATTAACATTGATCTTAATGAAGATTATGACTTGAAAATCTATTCTTTTCCCATGAAATATATCCCACTTGACGCCAAAGACCGTACTTATGTCGATGAGTCAGGTTGGAATTGGTATTTTGTGCGAAATGTTCAAAGAATACTCAATGTTATGAAGGGTAGTGTCATGACTGGCAGGGAATTCTTCTATCGAGCTTTTGGGGAAAATGTAGAGGAGTTTAGAACTATTCTGCATATGCCAGAAAAAATTCTGATGTTTAGAAAACATGAACCACAGGCTGAGGAAAAGGCGTGGCTTAATAAGTTTAATACACTGACGAAATCAGAAAAAGAAGAATTGATTTCGATTCTCTCAACTTGTCGAACGAAAGTAACCCTTCAGAAAGCATATATAGAATATCCATCAAAGACATTGCGAGAAATTCTTGCTTATTATTTACCTGAGTTGCCAAATGCACCGCTGTTAGAATTGCTTAAGGGAGGTGCATCATGATCACAACACAATTTAAAGCCGGGATGTATCTGCTCGAAACATTGACTTCCGGTATGTACAATGACCCCTTGTCAATATACCGTGAATACATCCAAAATTCGGTAGACTCAATTGACCAATCTGATCAATCTCCGGAAGATGCTGTAATCAGGATTGAGTTAAATCCGGTTAAGCAGAGCGTACGTATTTTTGATAACGGTAATGGCATAAGTGCTGAAAAGGCTGAAAGGACACTTAGCAGTATAGGGAGCAGTGAAAAACTAGGAACTATGCAGAGAGGGTTCCGTGGGATTGGAAGGCTTGGTGGTATAGCTTTTGCCAAAAGGGTCGTGTTTCGAACTACTGCAAAAGGAGAGTCTGTCGTTTCAACTCAAGAGTGGAATTGTGATGAGTTACGAAAACTTTTAAGATCACCAGACCATACGTCTATGACCATTGAAGAGCTGTTTTTAAAAGTATCCAGTTTTTCTCAGGTTTTCCATGACGAACTCAAGGATGTAAGCTATTTTGAGGTGAAGCTTCTCGGAGTTGAGAGTTACCAGAACTTTATTTTCGACATACAGAAAATTAAGAAATATTTAGCCCAGGTTGCTCCCTTACCATTCGACTCCAAGGTTTTTTCATTTCATGACAAAATTCAAAGCTATTTAAATGAAAACGTTCCTCAATACGGTGAATATAAGATTACTGTCAATGGTCAACAACTTTACCGACCATATGCAGATGATTTAAGTATCACGAGTAAACAACGTAGTGATCTTTTAGAGTCAGTCGAGTTATTTACCTTAAAGGATGGTGATATAGTTTTTGCTCATGGTTGGTATGGCTGTCGTAGGGACTTGCTAGGATCGATTCGGAAGGGTGCCGCTGCTTCAGGTCTTCGGATTAAAGTAGGAAATATTCAAGTCGGTGGTCAGCATTTGCTCGACCGTTGCTTTCGGGAAGATAGGTTTAACAGTTATAGTATTGGTGAGATTCATGTCTGCAATCAATCACTCCTCCCCAACAGTCGTCGAGATGATTTTATAGACAACAAAGAAAAGACGTTACTCTACAATCTCATTGAACGGGAAATTGGCTTACCGCTGTCGAAGGAAATTCGTCATAAGTCACGCATTAGGACGCAGTCGTCTAAACCGCTGTCATCTGAAAAGATTGTCGCGTCGCTTCCTAAGGCAAACATTCAACATGATGAAAAGAAAATAGAGATTGTTCGCAGCGTATCTGAAGAATCTTCATCCGTCATATTGGAAAAAATTTTCAAGGAGTGTGGTGATTGTAAAAAACTACAACGGATTCTTGAGAGTATTTTGAATTAACTGAAGAAATCTGGACTTGATCAAATAGACTGACAAAGGTGGTGTCCGAGTTCTTTATCGACTGAAAGAAGGATGGGAACTGTCGAACAGAAAAACGTACTAGAAAAGAATGAAAATGATTCCCGATACTAAAGCATTTATAGGAAACGTGATTAGTTAGAATGGTATATAAAACAGAGACTTATAAAAAGACCGGGCTTATATCCTTGCTCTGGGTGATAATTTTTCATGAAAAAATAATGCTTAATAATGTTGAGTATTTATTGGCTAACAACGGGGTTGAAAATAAAAATGCAATTACTCATATCGAAAACATATCATCAATAAAGAAAAGGATTGATGATATTTGGCAAACTTATTTTAATATTTACAGTGGATATGATCATTCAATATATTGGTCAAAAGATGCAAGAACTAGATTTGAGATAATAAATTCAGTAAAACGGAAAAAAATAACAGCACAAAGTAGGAAAGTAAAGCAGATAAAAATAAAATTATCCGATTATTTAGTAAAGGATCATGTTGTTCCTTTAAATATCCATAATATCAAACTAAAAGAATTGAAAACTGAGCAAGAACTTAAGTCATATTTGCTTAAAAACTATAAAATATGTGTAATTACAAAAGAAGAAGATGAACGTTTAAAGAGTACTTTTTGGAGTAAATCTAAGAGTGATTCGTTGCAATATCATATGCCTAAAGATTGGGATTGGGAAAAAGGTCCTTGGACAAGATATACTCTCGCAGGTATCAGTTCTGTTGGTATATATTTAAACAGTGTTAATGTTAAAGAAAAAGCTAGATTAACAGAGTATTTTAAGAAGTTGAAGAGTTTGTAAGTTGTTTCATGATTTATCCAATAAATTGGATCATGGTATCAGATGATTACTAGACGTTTAATCAAATGAGCCTTTTGCAAAAAGACGTTTAATAACAAAAAAAGCGAGCACATAATTTTAACATACTGAAATTATTGAGCTTCATGGCATTTCTTGGTATAGTTTTGTATCCAGCAAAACATAATCAAGAAATGCCATGAAGCTGATAGACACAATATCATGGTTGATGGGGCGTGTCCAAAGAAGTCTGTTTCCTCATCTCAACCAATGCTTGCCGGCACCGTTAACAGAACAAGAGGGGCGTTTGGTAGCAATTCTGGAGATTGTCCAGGTTGAACGATATTTGCCGAAAAATATTCTCAATTATCGTTACCCGGGGCGAAAGCCTCTCGACCGACAGGCCTTGGCCCGCGCGTTTGTAGCAAAGGCATATTATCGAGTCGCGACAACAAGCGACTTGCGCCGCGCTCTTCTGTCAGCTGTGAATTTGCGGCGA
>JBBQCZ010000269.1:0-3849 GCA_038319215.1 Bacteroidales bacterium
CTGAAATGGCCGGCAAAATTGTTTTTAACAGCAGTACAGGTAAATGATCGAAACACGAATACCTGAAAAAGATAGAAAAAAAAGTAGGCAATTACTTTTATTTGTAAACATAACCACCTACTTTTAAAGCTTTAAAAATGAATTTAAAAATGAATAGCAATAGCGGGTTGGAAACAATTGGAATACAAAAAAGTACTGTAAACTTTCCGCTATTTGCTAGTTGTATGCAAGGCTAAAAACGATACAGCGACATTAACTGACTAACTGAAAAATGAAACATAAAGCAGATAAAATATTGAATAATAATGCAGCGGGACTTTTGATTTTAATAGGTAGACAAGAAGATTATCTTTACCGTTCAGCTTGTGATTATTCTATTGAAAAGATTTGGTTAATGTTCTAATTGTTTATTAATGAATAAAATAAAGAGTTGTAAACTCAAAAACAATTACCCCTCGTTGCAAACGAGGGGTAGTGCTGGGAATGATTTGTTTCTGAATAATAATTAGTAAATTTGATATACATACTTAATTAATTGACTGAACATGAAGACAATAAATGAGAAGTATTTGATAATCATCCTAATATTAGCATTGATACTTCTTGCAGGATGTAAAAAAGAAGAAGTACCTGTTATTACGACCACGGCTGTTTCAAAAATAACAGCAATTACAGCAATAGGGGGTGGAAATATTAGTGGTGAAGGTAGTTCAACCGTAACAAATAGGGGTGTATGTTGGAGTACTGGAACTAAACCCACAATAGCTGACAATGTAACAACTAATGGTGCAGGTGCTGGTAGTTTTTCAAGCAACATTGTAGGATTGAAAGGGGCAACTATTTATTTTGTTCGTGCATATGCAACAAATAATGATGGAACAGGATATGGTATGGCGATGTCTTTCACTACATTAGGTCAATCCCCCGCTCCATATAGTGCTACTGCAACAAATATTACTGCAACGGCAGCAACTTTAAACGGCACTGTAAATTCTAACTATTTATCTACAGATGTTACATTTGAATATGGTACGACAATAAGTTATGGTAATACAATTATTGCTATCCAAAGTCCAGTTAATGGAAATACAAATGTAAGTGCTAGTATTTCTGGATTAACAGCAGTAACTATCTATCATTACAGAATAAAGGCAGTAAATTCTCTTGGAACAACCTATAGTAATGATATCACATTTACAACATTTGGTCAAGTTCCAACAGTTTCAACAACGGCTGCAACAAAAATAACAACTGTTTCAGCACAATTAAACGGTACTGTAAATGCAAATTATCTTGATGCTTCGGTAATCTTTGAATTTGGATTATCAACAAGTTACGGTACTTCAATAACTGCAATTCAGAGTCCAATAACTGGAAATGTAAATGCCAGTGTAGATGCTCCAATAACAGGTTTAGAATTTAATACAACATATCATTACAGAATAAAGGCTATAAATTCTCTTGGAGCAACCTATAGTAATGATATAACATTTAAAACATTTGGACAAGTTCCAACAGTTTCAATACTGACAGCTACAAATATTATTTCAACTGGCGCCTCTATAAACGGTAATGTAAATGCAAATTACTTATCTACGGTTGTTACATTTGAATATGGAACAACCGCAAGTTACGGTAATACAATTCCAGCTATCCAAAGTCCAGTAACGGGTAATACAAATACTCCTGTAAATGCATTTATTACAGGCTTGGAATTCAGTACTGAATACCATTACAGATTAGCAGCAGTAAATTTTTTAGGAACCACTTATAGTAATGATATTCAATTTACGACTGCCCCATTATTTGTAATCGGAGAAAAAATAAATGGTGGTATAATATTTTATATTGATGGCACAGGCAAACATGGGTTAGTATGTGCCACAAAAGACCAAAGTACAGGTATTAAATGGTTAAACTTATCTTATCAAACAACTGGAGCAACTGCGACAGCAATTGGTACAGGGCAGGCAAACACAACTACCATTGTGTCTGTTCAGGGTGCAGGAAGTTACGCAGCTCAGTTATGTAATGATTTGGATTTAAACGGATATACCGATTGGTTTTTACCTTCAATAGATGAATTATCTTTGATGTACACAAATTTAAATTCTCATTATGGTCTTTTCACAAGTGACGGATATTGGAGTTCAAGTGAAGTAAGTCGTCAAGGAGCATTAGCTCTAGACTTCGGAGGCATCCAAGCCGGCATCAAGCGAAGCAGGCCCAAGGAATGGTCATTGGCCGGAGTCGGAGTTCGTGCAATTCGAGCTTTTTAACTAATTATTTAGAAGTAAATCTAAGAACTGTTTAAAATTAGTTTTTTGATCCTGAGAGGGATTATTACTTTGATCCTGAGATTGAAAAATATAAAAAGCAGTAAAAACATCCCCTCGTTTTAGCGATAGCGGTAACTGCCTGTCCCGTTTCAGAAAGATGTTTTTGATAAATGGGTAAAATTGGTGAATTTAGACTATTGAAATATCGACATTTACAAAAAGTTAGTTAGACTATTATGACAGACCTCTTCAAAAATATTGTACAGACTGAAAAACAGCACAAAAGCTATAAAATGGTTCGTGATAGTGTTGGGTATAGTTGCGCTCGACCTCTTCTAAATGAAATTTATAATTCAGTAAAACCAATTGACAACAATTTTGTCCAACAATTCCAATCAACAGGGTTTGATTCAAGAATTTGGGAACTTTATTTGACAGCAGTATTTCAAGAGCAAAAATTTAGAATAGCGAGATTATACGACAGACCAGACTTTGAACTAATAAAGGGACAACAGAAGATATTTGTGGAAGCTGTTACTTCAAATCCTTCATTCAACAGAGAAGTGGATGATAAAATGGAAGTAATAGAAAATCTTACTGAAGAAAATTTTGAACAATTTATTTATTCACTAAGTAATGAAAGCACAATAAAGCTTGCAGGGTCATTGTACAATAAACTTCGTGAGAATTACTGGAATTTAGAATGGGTTAAGGGTCATCCTATTATCTTAGCTATTGAACCATTTCATCACAGCCTTGCCCAGTGGTTCTCTGACAGCAACTTGATAAGTTATTTATATGGCATTGATAACAATTGGTATCATGACAAAAATGGGAAACTACATATTGATGCCTTTGAAATAAAAGAACATAAAACACAAAATAAAACTATTCCTTCTGGTTTTTTTAACCTTGAGAATTCTGAATACATAAGTGCTGTATTATTTAGTAATTCAGGTACAATTTCTAAATTTAGCAGAATTGGAAAAATAAAAGGATATGGGGACAAGAATTTAAAAATGGTTAGAGAGGGACAAATGTATAACTCAGATCCAAACGCTTCAACTCCATTAATTTTCAGTTATATTGTTGGAGAGTCTGGTCCATATGAAAAGTGGGCACAAGGTATTTCAATGTTTCATAATCCAAATGCCAAGTATTCTATTGACAGAAATCTATTCCCAGACATTTTACATGGATACAACGACAACGGATTTCATGCTTTTGCTCCCGACTTTCATCCAATTCAATCTGAAACTAAAATATTCATTACTCATTGACAAAAACAAAACCATTGAAAGCCCAGCATACAACAGCAAAATACCCGCAAGTCGGGTTTCAGTGCTTCGTTGACAAGTAATTAGTATTTGAAGTGCAACTCTCGTAGGAAGTTCATCGGGAAACTCCCGCCCTGCGTGTATTTGCGAGAACGTTGTAGCCAATGCTAAAAGAATCATCCACAGATTAGATTTAAAATTTTTAGACAAAAGATTTATAGAATGATAATTAATTCTGATTATGTATAAAAAGATAAATATTATGAAAACATTATTATTTCTTATAATTGTGA
>JBBQCZ010000270.1:0-3828 GCA_038319215.1 Bacteroidales bacterium
TGATGAATTCCATTTTAGATATAATCGAAGGGCATATATGGGGACAATATTCAATGTAACCCTCAAAAAGATGGTGCAAAATTCAAATTAGTCAATAATGATAGGGGTTTCAGAATGCGCTCTAAACGCCTATACCAATTAGTTTATTTTATCTAATAACACTAATTACAAACAATAAAAGCCGGACTAAGCCGGCTTTTATTGTTATTTTGATTCGTATTATCTCTTATAAACGAAAGTTCCATTAGTTCTAACAATGCCGTATGAAGAAGAGTTAGGTTTCTCAACATTTAAACTAAATGTTCCACAAATAGCATCTTTGTCAGCATATTCGAGAGTAATACCTCCCTGATCACTTCCATTAAAATATACTCTTCCATAAGCAGTAGTCATAGTTACTGCACAAGATAAGCCACTTTCATAAGCATAATAGCCATAAAATCCAGGTTCGATCTTCTTTCCATGCGTACCTTTAAGTTCAACATTTAAGTCAATTTGTGATTCTTTACGTTCTCCTGATAAATCTTTCGGTTCATAGTTACACATTTTTAGAGTTAACGAAGAGTCATTAATCCATACATACTCCGTGTATTTAACATCAAAGTTTGGAGTTGTAAAAACCAAAGTGTCGCTCATTCCCATATAGTAATCTTGAATAGTAATTGCAATTGCATTTTTGCCTTCACAAACAACTTTGCCCTCTTCAGTTTTAGTATCTTTTGCTCCACCACATGATGCTAAAGCAAATACTGCTGCTAATCCTAGTAATAAAAAGTTCTTTTTCATAAATTTAAATTTTTGTTAATAAAACGTTTAATGTGCAATTTAATAAAAAAAAATCAATCACAATACTCTATTTCCAATTATTTTTGCAAAAAAAAAGTCGGTCAAAACAACCGACTTTTCATATTATAATAAATCTATTATTTTTTGTAAGTAAATGTTCCGTTTACTCTTACAATACCAATCATTGGACTTTCTGGTTGTTCAACATTTAATGCTAAAGTACCACAAACGGCATCTTTTCCAATATACTCTAATGTAATACCACCTTGCTCAGGCATACCACTATTCCAGTTGAACCAAACTGTTCCATAAGCTGTAGTCATAGTAACACGACTCCACATTCCAGAGTCATAATCATGATAACCATAGAATCCAGGTTCAAGTTTTTTTCCTTTACGGGCGTTTAGTTCAATGTTAATATCAATTTGATCTTCTTGACGTGATCCTGTTAAATCTTTAGGGTCATAGTTTGATAATTTTAAGCTAACTGTAGAATCGTTAATCCAAACATATTCGCTATTCTTAACTTCAAATTCTGGTGTAGAATAAACTAAAGTATCACTCATTGAGTAATAATAATCCTGGATAGTAACAGCAATTTCGTTTTTACCTTCGCATACAGGTTTCTCGCCATCTTTGTTTTCTTTTGCTCCACCACATGAAGCTAATGCTATCATAGCAGCAAATCCTAATAATAATAGATTTTTTTTCATAGTTTAAAATTTAGGTTAATAAAATTATTCTGGAACGCAAGATAATAAATTTTGAATTATAAATCAAGTAGATATATGCAATTTTTTATTTATTATTTTTCACAAATAACTACATACGGGCAAAATTTGCAATTCTCAGATCTCTCTGTTTGATTGAAAAAAGAACCATTGAGCAGCATTCTCTCAAAAATATTTTCAAGACTAGACAAAAACTGTGTGCTTATTTGAGTATCAAATTCTGCGACTTCGTTTTTGCTAAGAATAATATTGTATTTGTAATTATCATTCAGTTCATTAATGTTAAAAACAGCAGGACAAACTTTAGAATGCTCCGAAGAAAGCATCAGTGAATAAAGAAACAACTGTGTAACTGTACTATATTTTTGATCTCTATCTTCATCAAAAAGCTTTGTAATATCGGCAACCGAAAGTTCTGTTTTTCCAGTTTTGTAATCTATAACCCTAACAATTCCGTCGTTTAAATCAACTCTATCAATGATTCCAGATATTTTTATTTCTGGAAATTCAGAATTTTCAGGTTTTGAAGGCTTAAAAATGTAAGTATGTAATTCCTCAAGACTTAAAATGCTAATTGGACTTTTATTTTTATCGTATTTAAGCAAAGATGATACATATTTCATAACGATATCAACAATAAGTTTCTCGTTATATCGCTCAACTTCAGCATCTGATTTTAAACCAAATACATTTTTTATTGCTTTTAATTTTATTGCATTCAGGTTTTTTGAATCTGCAATAATATCAAAATCCGTTTTATTTATGATTTTTCCTACATAAGGCAGATATAGGTAATTCATTATCTCATGAAATAATCGACCAAAGAATGCACCATCTTCTTCTTCCTCAAGTTTATCAGGCTCTTTAATTTTCTCAATATAATTAAGATAGTACCTAAACTCGCAGTTTAAATATTCGTTTATTGCTTTTGGACTTATTCCTCTCGAGAGATGCTCTTTTACTTTTTCAATAACAGCATCTGTTTTTATTGCGTGTACTGGCCTTTGTGATGCAATATTTATTTTATATCCATCGCTTCTATAAGTTATTTCTTGACCAAGTTCATATTTTATCTGTGAAATAAACCTTGATGCCTCAGATGAAGTATCACCAGCTTGAGCGCTATATATTATTTTTATTTCCTTCGATCGTTGCAATAACCTATAAAAATAATATGCGAAAATACTATCCTGGAACTCGATTGACGGAAGTTCGTAAAACCTACGTAAATTATAAGGAACAAGGCTCTGAGCTGCTGATTTTTTAGGAAAAACACCTTCATTTATCGAGAGCATTATAACTCTATCAAAATCCAAACATCTGGTTTCTAAAAAGCCTAAAACCTGCATTCCGCTTAAAGGCTCGCCTTCAAATGCAACGCTTAAACTACGTGCAGAATTAAGCAGTAACTTAAAATATATTTCATTCCGTTGAATGTCAATTTTATCGGATAATATGCAATCATGCAAAACTAGCACTCTATTGTTTATTTTACTAAGAAACTCAGATTCTACATTAAATTCATCTTTGCCAGTTAGCAAAATCAACATTTCTGAACAAATTGAGCTAAACCATCCACTAACATCAGAGATATTTAACAAATCTGGCTGAAATAATAGTCTAAAAAACGAATTTGATGCAAGAATGTCAGATTTTATATAAATGATTTTCTCTTTGTTAATTAAGCTATTAAGCACTACGGCGTCATCATTAAATAAATTTTTAATAAAACTGTGATTGATAACCGAGAGAACATCTTTAAAGTAAAAACTTAAAGAATCGCCACTCTTTCTAGCTCTTCGCCTAAGAAATATAAGATGAGTCAAAAAACCAAACGAAGCCGAATTCTTAACAGGAAAACCCATTGCAACATTGTATGGCTCAACATAATCAGGTATTGAATACATTAAAGGTATTAGTAAATTTTCATCTCCTAAAACAATTGCAATTTTCTCCGGATCAAAGTCAAGTTCTGTTTTCCATTTATCCAAAATCCCTGCAATCAATTTAACCTGACTGACAGGTGAAGGCGCCATTATCACCTCAATATCCTTTTTTATCGGTTTTACAAAATCAACAATGCCAATATTATTATGTGCTCCAAATTTTTTAATATTACCGCGCAAAAATCTACCAGCTTCTTGAAATTCATTATTCAAATAGTACTTATCTGCATCCCAATAAAATTTGGTTTCTTTTGTATTTTTTAAATATTGCAGAAGAGATTTTTCACACTTATTTAAGGCATTGAAACCAACAATAGCATAATTAGACTTTTCAAACTCGCAATTCGGCAAATGGGTAACCACAG
>JBBQCZ010000271.1:0-3782 GCA_038319215.1 Bacteroidales bacterium
CTGATGAGACTGATAATCTAAAAGTAATCAGCGCCGAGGGAAATTGGGACATGATCCAGGATGGTACACAAAATGACTGTATACCTTTTGCAAATAGAAAAGTTTTAAAGCAGACCAGCGAAAATCCAATATCCGGAAACAATGACCAAATGCAAACATTTTACAATCCAACAGCCAGTTCATTAATGGGGTATGGTACTGATGATATATACGGTTATGTCAAAAAATACCCAGGCGGTACGGTAAACTCTTCGTTACCAGCACTTGGTGATAATTCAGACGCTTTTACAAACAATACAAAAATTGGGATAGCAACAAATCCTGGTTCTACGAATGCTTTAACTTACTATGTTATTCAGTATCTAGGCAATATAAGTCCGCAAGCAACAACCAGAAATAACAGAAAAATTTTCTTAAACGGACTGCAAATATCCTTTACACTTAATGGTTCTGATCAATTTGGGAGTATTTATAAAGTTGATATTTATTGGGACAAGTATAATGTTGATAAAAATGTACGATGGACCGGGGATATTGTCTTAAACGAAACGTCTATCTTGAAATCAGGTTTTAGTATGATTTTAAATCAAAACAGGACACCAAATCTTAAAACTAGATCATCAGCAACTAGTGAATTTTCTGATGCTACGATATTTACCTGTGAAAATAATTCTCATTTTACTTTAGAGGCAAACTCAACGGTAACACTTGATGAAAAGTCGACATTTACGCTTAAAAGTGGCAGTACACTTGAAATTAACGATGGGGCAAAGTTTATTGTAAAGAATGGATCAAAGCTCAACGTTGAAAGCGGGGCTACAATTTTGATCAAAGGGAGCGGAGGAATAATAATGAAATGCACAGGCACACTGTGTGTAAATTCTGGAGCAACCCTTAATCTTCAGGATTTTCCAAGTTGCATTCACCTGTTAGAAGCGGGCTCCTTAAATTCTGCTTGCTTGACAAATCTTTCAAGTGTTAAAACTGGAAATGGATCAGTAAAAAGTTATGTAAGTAATTTAACCCTAAGTGGTACAACAATTAGTTCCGACTCCTACAATTCGGGTCTTTCGATTACCTCAAGTAATGTTACTATTCAAGGAACCGGAACAGATGTTATATACAGTGCAACAAATGATATCACCATAAATGGAACTTTCGAAGTGCCTTTAGGAGCCACATTTGAAACTAAAAATTGTTCTTCAAGTTGTACGAATTAACCGTTTTAATTTTTTACGATACTACCTTGATGTTTTAATTCGGACTAAGCATTGGACAAAGGGATTCCATCTTTCGAAAAAGAGATGGAATCCTTACTATACACCATAAACGGTAAAGGCAAACAAGCCGTAACCATTAGCGGCAACAGCCTTGAACCGGGAATGTACCTCTACGCACTTGTTATTGATGGCAAAGAAGTGGATACGAAAAGGATGATTTTGACGAAATAGAGAGTTAACTAAAATACAAACTATGAAAATATTTCTAGTATTTATTTTAATATTAAATAGTTGTCTGGTATTTGGGCAAATCTCGTGGGCTCCAATTGGAGCAGAATGGTATTACAACTATCGAGAAGGAGTTCAGACATCTGCTACTGGTTATTATTTGTTAAAATCAATTAAGGATACCATTATAGATTCGAAAGAATGCAAAGTATTGTCCAGAACGCTTGTTAACTCAAAAGGTATCTCATTTAATGATGGGCAAAGCGTTATATACTATAACTCTTTAGAAAATAAAATTTTCAGGTATCTTTTTGATAATTTTTATTTGTTATATGATTTTACTAAGACAGCTGGTGATACCATTGTTATTAAGGAGCCAAACTCTACAATCAGCTATGATTCTATTGTAACTGTAGTTGATTCGGTTGGAATCGAAACCTTTCCAGATAACATTCAATTGAAGTTACTATATGTTCGGTCTGTTGAAGAATCTAAATTCAATTTTGGGGGTAAAATAATAGAAAAAATAGGCAACCTAGGTTTTATGTTTCCATTTAATTCATTAGCATGTGATGCTGGCTGTTCCTTACCGCTTAGGTGCTACAACGACGACCAAGTTAATTTTGTTTCTCAAGAACATGATGTTGTGCAAGTTCCCTGTGATTTTGTTTATACGGATGCCAGTTTAGTAAAAACTGCCGATCTAAGTGTTTACCCTAACCCATTTACCAATTCATTCACAATAAAAAATGGTATTCATGGAGAACGTATTCTTTCAATAGATCTCTTTGATCTTTATGGGAAACCGATCTTACATGAAGATCATCCTTTGAGCAAAGATCATGAGATCAATTTTTGCAATTATCCTGTAGGGTTATACTATTTAAAAATTAAAACTGGTAGCAAAACATTTACTTTCAAACTGATAAAAAACAACAACATTCAATGAAAAAGCTAACTTTTACAATCATACTCTTCATAATCATTAAGGTCTCCATAGGTCAAAGTAATTTTGAATGCTATACTCTAGAAGATCCTTACGAAAAATCTGCGACCTGCAATAACTGGAATAATTATTCTGCTGTTGATCCTAATAACACACCTATCAAAACTGTTAGAATAACATTTCATATCCTACAAAAAGCGAATTTTACTGGAAACATTCCTGACAATTCTACTTCAAGAAACTGGCTGTCAGTAAATTTGATGAATGCCATTAACGGAAGAATGGGAAGCCTTCAATCAATGAATTTGCCTACAAGTTCCCCAGCAATTGCTGACTGTCGTATTCGATTTACTTTAGCCAATATATATTTCTGGCAAAATGATACTGATTGGTCATTTCAAATAACAGATAGTTATGGTGACAATTTGTATACTAAATACGTAACTAGCCAAGCTGGAGTAGCTAACAAAACCAATTCTATTCATATATTTATGAGCGAAAATGACGCAATAAGACATGGACGAGCGAATAATTTTGGGAGTAAGGATTGGATAACTTCTTCTCGAATTTATTCAGATTATCTTATAAATGACACTTACGGTCCTGCATCAATAATTTCACACGAGTTAGGTCATGCTATGGGACTTCATCATACTTGGTCTTCGTTTGACAATGATTTTTGCAACGACACACCTACAAACCCCAATTGCTGGAACGTAAACGAACCGACTGGGTGCACCCCACTTTCGAATAACATAATGGATTATAATGCAAACCAAAACGCATTAACCATCTGCCAGATAAATCGAATGCATTATTTTTTGTTAGGAGGTCAAGGCAATATTAGTGATTGTGTAATAAGTGGAGTATCTGTCCAGAATCCAGCAATTGTTGGACCTGATTTAATTTGTTCAACTGGAGCAACCTATACACTTAGTAATCTACAATTAGGTGTAACTTCAACTTGGAATACTAGTCCAACCAATTTTTTTCAGAATAATACAGGGTGCAGTAATTTTGCGAGTATTTTGCCCATTTCTTCGTCAGTTGGTGGAGCAGGTCAGGTCAGCTTTATTTTTGATTGGCAAAAATATGGGACGAGTTCTACTTCAAAGAATTTATGGGTTGGAAAAGTGAATCAACTTGACATATGTACATTTGATAGAAATGTCTATCAAGCGGATAACATTTTTTCACCTGGAACCTCATGTCAACCTATGAGTGCAATAATAAGTAATGGAAAATCTGTTACGATGATTGGTGGTGCAATTACCTTGAATGGAGGTTTTGAGGTACAGCTTGGTGGAACATTTGAGGTGAAGAATACTGGAGGCTGTCAATAGACATTATTATCAAAGGGATTCCATCTTTCAATAGGGGTGGAATCC